>NZ_JBHWEB010000044.1:0-74835 GCF_042734395.1 Amycolatopsis sp. NPDC059657
GGTCTGTGGGGTTTGTTTTGTCGTGGGGGTGCGGGGTGGGGGGGGGTGGTGTTTCCCTGCCGCCCCCCCCCCACCCCCCCCCACCACTCGCGCATGGCATTTCGCGGCTGAACGAGGGGTTCCCCTGCTGTGTTGGGTGCAGCGGGGAACCCCTCGCCCACGGCCTGGCCATGCGAGATCAGGGGTCGTGAGTGTTTAGACCGGTTAGAACCGGCCGTACCACTCACGACGCCTGAAATTCGATGCAACCGAATGGGGCTCCCAGGCGGTGACATCCGGCGAGAACGGATGTCGAGCTAGGGAGCAACACTTGAAGGGGTTCTTGGTCGCCGTCGCGGCCGTCGCGGTGCTGGTCAGCGGGTGTGGGGGCAGCGCACCCGAACAGAAGACCGCACCGACCAGCCAGGCCGTCGAACAGGCAGCGAAGCCGGACGAGTCGGGGAAGGAGCCCGGTGTCGTGACGCTGCCCGGCGGCGGGGTCGCCAAGCTCGTGCACCAGGACCTGAAGGACGATGGCACTCTGCCGATCCCCGAGGGGCTCGACGAGGCCGCGTGGTGGGGTTCGAAGGTCGGGGCCGACAAGGGCGCTGCGCTCTTCTCAGGCCATGTGAACTGGAAGGGCAAGAAAGGCCCGTTCGACGAGCTGTGGCGGATCAAGGCGGGGCAGGACGTCAGCGTCTCGGACGCCGCCGGCGGGAAGTGGACGTACAAGATCGAGGCCGTCGAGACCGTGCACAAGGACAAGCTCGCCCAGCGTGCCGAGGAGTTCTTCTCGCCGGATGGGCCGCATCGGCTGGTGCTGGTCACCTGCGGGGGCGAATATGTCGGGGGCAGCACCGGCTACGAGGACAACCGGATCGTGACGGCGTCGCTGGTTGGCCGCCCTTGACATAAGTCGCTGGCTACGGGTCTGTACGCTTGTACCTTCTAACCGTCCCCGCATGCTTCGGAGCGTGGAGTGCCCGCCAATACCATTGAGACCGTTGTCAGCCTGTGCAAGCGCCGTGGCTTCGTCTTCCCGTGCGGAGAGATCTACGGCGGCACCCGGTCGGCGTGGGACTACGGACCGCTCGGGGTCGAGCTCAAGGACAACATCAAGCGCCAGTGGTGGAAGACGATGGTGCAGGGCCGCGACGACGTCGTCGGCCTTGACTCGTCGGTCATCCTGCCGCGCCAGGTGTGGGTCGCCTCCGGCCACGTGAACGTCTTCACCGACCCGCTGATCGAGTGCCTTTCGTGCCACAAGCGCTTCCGCGCCGACCAGCTGGCCGAGGACTACTCCGCACGCACGGGCAAGGAGGTGCTGGAGGACAACCTGTCCGAGGTGCCTTGCCCGAACTGTGGCACCCGTGGCGAGTACACAGCGCCGCGCGACTTCAACATGATGCTGAAGACGCACCTGGGCCCGGTCGAGACCGAGGAGGGCCTGGCCTATCTTCGCCCGGAGACCGCGCAGGGCATTTTCATCAACTTCCTGAACGTCCAGACGACCTCGCGCAAGAAGCCGCCGTTCGGCATCGGCCAGATCGGCAAGTCGTTCCGGAACGAGATCACGCCGGGCAACTTCATCTTCCGCACGCGTGAGTTCGAGCAGATGGAGATGGAGTTCTTCGTCGAGCCCGGCGAGGACGAGACCTGGCACCAGTACTGGATCGACACGCGCACCGAGTGGTACAAGGAGCTCGGCATCAAGGCCGAGAACCTGCGCCACTTCGAGCACCCGAAGGAAAAGCTCTCGCACTACGCGAAGCGGACCGTCGACATCGAGTACCGCTTCGCGTTCAACGCGGGCCAGGAGTGGGGCGAGCTGGAAGGCATCGCCAACCGCACCGACTTCGACCTCACCACGCACTCGAACCACTCGGGTGTGGACCTGTCGTACTTCGACCAGGCGAGCGGCCAGCGCTACCGGCCGTTCGTGATCGAGCCCGCCGCCGGTGTCGGCCGCTCGATGATGGCGTTCCTGGTCGACGCGTACCACGAGGACGAGGTGCCCAACGCCAAGGGCGGCGTCGACAAGCGCGTCGTGCTGAAGCTCGACTACCGCCTCGCGCCGTACAAGGTGGCCGTGCTTCCGTTGTCCCGCAACGCCGACCTCTCGCCCAAGGCGAAGGACGTCTCGGCCATGCTGCGCAAGCACTGGGCCGTCGACTTCGACGACGCGGGCTCCATCGGCAAGCGCTACCGCCGTCAGGAAGAGATCGGCACGCCGTTCTGCGTCACCGTGGACTTCGACTCGCTCGACGACCACGCGGTGACCGTGCGCGAGCGCGACACCATGGCTCAGGAGCGCGTCGCGATCGACAAGCTCGAGTCGTATTTGGCCTCTCGCCTGATCGGCTGCTAGAACGCGATAAAGCGGGCTTTATCCCACACTGGGATAAAGCCCGCTTTTCATGTCCATGACACCTGTCATGGGGAGGTCGTGACAGGTGATCCGGGGCCGGGGGCGCGTCAAGCGGCAAGGTTCTGGTCATGGAGAAAACACAGACCAGGCATGGGGACGCGGGGGTCGCGGCGGGGGCCGCGGTACATCTGCGCGGCCTGCGTAAGCACTACGGGGACGTCCACGCGGTCGACGGGATCGACCTGACCATCGCGCCGGGCGAGGTCGTCGCGCTGCTCGGGCCGAACGGCGCGGGCAAATCGACCACTGTGGACATGATCCTCGGGCTGACCAAGCCCGACGGTGGCAGCGTGACGGTGTTCGGGGCGACGCCGGACGAGGCCGTCGCGCAGGGCGCGATCGGCGCGATGCTGCAGGGCGGCGCGCTGCTCGACGATCTGACTGTCCGCGAGACCGTGACGATGATCGCATCGCTGCACCGCAGGCCGATGCCCGTCGAGGCGGCGCTGCGCAGCGCCGGTATCGAGGACATCGCAGGTCGGCGGGCCAACAAGCTCTCCGGCGGGCAGAAGCAGCGTGTCCGGTACGCGGTCGCGCTGGTGAGTGATCCGGACCTGCTCGTGCTCGACGAGCCGACCGCCGCGATGGATGTGGGAACCAGACGCGAGTTCTGGAAGTCCATGTACACGTACACCGACTCCGGCCGCACAGTGCTCTTCGCGACGCATTATCTCGAAGAGGCGGAGGAGTTCGCCGACCGCGTGATTCTCATGCGTGGCGGCACAATCGTGGCCGATGGCTCGGTCGCCGAGGTCCGTGCGCTGCAAGGGGGTCGCACGGTACGGGCGGTCGTGCCCACCGCCACCGAGCCGGTGATCGCGGCGCTGCCCGCGGTCACCGGCTACGAACTGCGCGCGGACCGGATTGCCTTGTCCAGCAACGATTCCGACATCACCTTGCGTGCCTTGCTCACGCGTTTCCCTGACGCACGCGACATCGAGGTCACCGCGGTCGGCCTCGAAGGCGCCTTCCTTTCACTGACTTCCGAAGAGGACAACCGATGAGCGTCGCCTACCTGCGTTCCGAAATACTCCGCATGTTCCGCTCGCCTCGGTTCGTGATGTTCGCTGTGGCCTTCCCGATCCTGATGTTCCTGTTGCAGAGCAACGTCTTCGTCAGCAAGAACGACAAGGACCACGCCGCCGTCGTGGTCGTGCTGATGGTCAACATGATGGTGTTCGGCGGTTTCGGCGCCGCCATGTCGAACGCGACGAAGCTAGCCTACGAACGGTCGACCGGCTGGCAGCGCCAGCTCCGGCTGACCCCGCTCTCGGGCACCGGCTATCTCAGCGGCAAGGCCGTCTCGGCACTGCTGGTCGGGTTGCCCGCGATGGTCCTCGTGCCCGTGGTCGCGTGGCTCAACCAGGGCATCGACTTCGACCTCGCGAAATGGGCCGTGCTGATCGGCGTTTCGTGGGCGACCATGATCCCGTTCATCTTCCTCGGGCTGTTGCTCGGCCAGTTCGGCACGGTGGACTCCATGCAGCCGGTCAACATGCTGATCATGATGGGCATGGGTTTCCTCGGCGGACTGTGGATCCCGGTCCAGAGCGTGTCGTGGCTGCACGACATCGCCCAGTTCCTGCCGAGCTACGGCGCGGTCCAGCTGGGCTATCACGTCGCAGGCTCCGGCGCCGACGCTTCGATGGGCAGTGCCTTGCTGCTGACCGGCGCGTGGACCGTGGTGCTCGGGGCGCTCGTGATCAGGCGTTACCGTAAAGACGGCGCGCGGGTCTAACGGAGAGGCAGTCGTGGGAGCGGTCGAAGACTCGGTCTGGGCGTGGGGGCACTGGTGGAATGATGAGTTCATCCAGTCCTCCAGGCCGAGTCGCCCGGAGCGGTTCCCCTTCCGCTGGCTGATACTGGGCACCGCCTTCCTGCTGCCGATGGTGGTGCCCGGCGTCCGCGACATCTCGGCCGCCGACGGGCCGGTGTGGGTGAAGGCGCTGATGTTCGCCGTGCTGTTCGTCTACAGCGCGTGCTACCTGCTCTTCCCGTTGACCATGATCAGGTTCAAGCTGCGCGCCAGGATCCTGTTCTGCACGGGGATGGTGGCGCTCGGCTGGTGCCTGCTCTGGATGTGGGGAATGGACGCGATCTACCAGCTGATCTACGCGCTGGGCATCGTCGGGTTCGCGCTCCCGATCGGACCGGCGCTCATCCTCGACGTCGGCAGCCTGCTGGCGGCCACGATCGTCATCATCGCCGGCGGGCAGTTCGACAAGCTCGGCGATCTGACCACGGTCACCGCGGTCACCGGCTCGATGTTCATGTTCGGCCGCCTGGTCCGCGCGATCAGGAGCCTGCGCAAGGCGAACGAGGACATCGCCGACCTCGCCGTCGCGAACGAACGCGAGCGCGTCGCCCGCGACCTGCACGACATACTCGGGCACAGCCTCACGACGATCACCGTCAAGGCGGGGCTGGCCAGGCGGATACTGGAAAGCTCCGCCGAGCCCGCGAAGGCGATCACCGAGATCCGTGAGGTCGAAGGACTCGCCCGCAGCGCGCTTTCGGACGTCAGGCTGACCGTTTCGGACTATCGCGAAGTCTCACTCTCGGCCGAACTGGCCGGCGCGCGCGTCGCGTTGCGTGCCGCCGAGATCGACGCCGACCTGCCGCACGCCGTCGACGATGTGCTGCCGGATCTGCAGCGCACGTTCGGCTACGTTCTCCGTGAGGCGGTGACCAACGTGGTGCGGCATTCCGGGGCGCGGCACGTGACCGTGCGGCTCGGCAGGACCTGGCTGGAGATCGCCGACGACGGCGCGCACGCGCACGAGGTCGCGCCCGGCAACGGGCTTCGCGGCCTGCAGGAGCGGCTGGCGCAGGTCGGCGGCACGGTACGGGCGGGCAGCCGTCCCGAAGGAGGATTCGTGGTGCGGGCCGAGGTGCCGTCGTGATCAGGGTGCTGCTGGCCGACGACCAGGCGATGGTGCGCGGCGCGCTGGCGACCGTGCTGGACCTGGAACCGGACATCGAGGTGGTGGCGCAGGTCGGCACCGGCGAAGACGCGGTGACCTCGGCGCGCGAGCACGCCCCGGACGTCGCGCTGCTGGACGTCCAGATGCCCGGAAAGGACGGCCTGGAGGCGGCCGCCGAGCTGCACAAGCTGCTTCCTGCCTGCCGGATCATCATCTGCACCACCTTCGGCAGGCCCGGGTATCTCGCCCGCGCGATGGCCGCGGGCGCCGCGGGTTTCGTCGTCAAGGACTCGCCGCCCGAGCAGCTGGTCGACGCGGTCCGCCGTGTCCACAGTGGACTCCGGGTGGTCGACCCCGCGCTCGCGGCGGAATCGCTGGCGACCGGCGCGAGCCCGCTGACCGCGCGCGAGCACGACGTGCTGCGCATCGCCAAGGACGGCAGCACGGTCTCCGACGTCGCGAAGACGTTGCACCTTTCCGAAGGGACAGTGCGCAATCACCTGTCTTCGGCCATCGGCAAAACGGGCGCGCGCACCCGGGCCGAGGCCGTGCGGCTCGCCGAGGACCGTGGGTGGTTATAGCTCGGATATCCGCTCTGGGAGACTGAGCGGGTGAGTACGGGTGTGACGCGAGGTGCGTGGGTGCGCCGCGCGCTGTTCGGATCGGTGCTCATCGCGCTGCTCGTGCTCGGCGGGACCATGGTCCGGGTGTGGCAGGTCGCGCGCCTGGACGACCGGACGCGGGCCGACGTGATCGTCGTGCTCGGCGCGGCCCAGTACAACGGCAAGCCGTCGGCGATCTTCGAAGCCAGGCTCGCCAAGGCGAAGCGGCTCTACGAAGAGGGCGTCGCGAAGACCATCGTCACCACCGGCGGCAAGAAGTCCGGCGACAATTTCACCGAGGCCGACGCGGGCGCGTTGTGGCTGAAGCGCAACGGTGTCCCTGCCGACGCGACGCTGGCCGTCGGTGAAGGGAGCGACACCTTGCGCAGCCTCCAGGCGGTGGCAGGCGAGGTGCACCGGCTCGGCCTGCGCACGGTCGTGCTGGTCAGCGACCCGTGGCATGGCCTGCGCGCGCGGGCCATGGCCGAGGACGCGGGGCTGGAGGCGTGGACGTCACCCGTGCACTCGGGGCCGATCGTGCAGACCCGCGAGATCCAGTTCCGCTACATCTGGCGTGAGACGCGCGCGTTGCTCTTCTACCGTCTGACCAAGACGCCTGCGACCGATTTCGGAGGAACCGACGTCGGCTGATGCGCTTAAGCTGACGACGTGGAAGAAGACGTCTACACCTCGCATGACCGGGCAAGATGGCTCG
Organism: Amycolatopsis sp. NPDC059657; assembly: GCF_042734395.1. Classification (NCBI taxonomy): domain Bacteria; kingdom Bacillati; phylum Actinomycetota; class Actinomycetes; order Pseudonocardiales; family Pseudonocardiaceae; genus Amycolatopsis; species Amycolatopsis sp. NPDC059657. The sequence goes on from NZ_JBHWEB010000044.1 coordinate 6,649, forward strand.
ATGAGGCCCCCAAGGGCTCCGCGCTGCCCGGCTCGCGCTCGGATGGGCGCAGCCCGTTCTCCCGTGACCGCGCCCGCGTGCTGCATTCGGCCGCGCTGCGGCGCCTCGCAGGCAAGACGCAGGTGGTCGGGCCGGGGGAGGGCGCCGAGGTCAGCGGCGTGCCGCGCACCCGGCTGACGCATTCGCTGGAGGTCGCGCAGATCGGCCGCGGCATCGCCGAGGAGCTGGGCGCCGACCCCGATCTGGTCGACACCGCCGGCCTCGCGCACGACATCGGGCACCCGCCGTTCGGGCACAACGGCGAGCGGGCGCTGAACGAGGTCGCGCGGCCGTGTGGCGGCTTCGAGGGCAACGCGCAGACGTTGCGCATCCTGACCAGGCTGGAGCCCAAGGTCGGCGACGCCGGGCTCAACCTCACCCGTGCCTGCCTGGACGCGACCACGAAGTATCCGTGGCCTCGGGAGCCCGGCAACCCGAAGTACGGCGTCTACGCGGACGACCTCGCCGCGTTCACCTGGCTGCGCGAGGGCGCGCCCGACCGGGCGCGGAGCCTCGAAGCGCAGATCATGGACTGGGCGGACGACGTCGCGTACTCGGTGCACGACGTCGAAGACGGCGTGCTGGCCGGGCGGATCTCGCTGCGCGTGCTGGCCGACGCGGACGAGCGCTCGGCGATCGCGGAGGCCGCGGCCAGGCATTTCTCGAACCAGTCCGTGTCCACTTTGGAGAGCGCGGCCCGTGAGCTGGTCGACCTGCCCGTGGTCGCGGCGCTGGCGTCGGAGCGGCATGGCTCGCTCGCGGGCCAGGTCGCGTTGAAGCGGCTGACCAGCGAACTCGTCGGGCGTTTCGCGTCGGCCGCGGTGACCGGGACCCGCGCGAAGCACGGTGACGGCCCGCTGGCCAGGTACGCGGCGGACCTGGCGGTGCCCGAGCAGGTCGCGGCCGAGGTCGCGCTGCTCAAGGCGCTCGCGCTGCGGTACGTGATGAGCGACAAGCGGCGGCTCGCGATGCAGGACGGGCAGCGGCAGATGGTCATCGAGCTGGTCACGCTGCTGACCAGCCGGGCGCCGGAGGCGCTCGACCCGATCTTCGTGCCTGCCTGGGAGGCGGCGGCCGACGACGACGCGCGGCTGCGGGTGGTCGTCGACCAGGTCGCGTCGCTGACGGATGCCCAGGCCCAGGCTTGGTACTCGTGGCATACCGGCCGTCACGGGTAGGTTCGGGGGCATGGCTTCCTCGGACGAGCATTTGCGCTTCTGCTGGACGCTCCACCGGGCGCTCGCGCCCTCGGGCGGCAACGCCTGTTTCTCGCCGTTCTCGATCGCGAGCGCGCTGGGCCTGCTCAGGCAGTCGGTGCGGGGGCGTGCGGCGGAGGAACTGGACGCGCTGACCATCGGCTCCGAACCTGACCTGCTGCACAAGGCGACCGATCTGCGCGACGCGGAGATCGCCGTGTCGAACACGCTGTGGGCCTGGGACCAGCTCCCGCTCAACGAGGACTTCTCGCTGGCGGAATGGCCAGGCGGGCGGGTCGCGTCGGCGCCGTTCGTGAGTGATCCCGAAGGCGCGCGCGAGGTCATCAACGCTGACGTCGCGAAGACGACGCGTGACCTGATCCCCGAGCTGCTGCAGGCGGGCACGATCGCGCCGGACACGGTCGCCGCGCTGGTCAACGCGCTGTATCTCAAGACGGCATGGCAGAAGCCGTTCGTCGACCGGAACACCGCGCTCGCGCCGTTCCACGTGCAGGACGAGACTCGCGAGGTGCCGACGCTCTGGCAGGAGGAGACGCTCGGCTACGGAGCCCGCGACGGCTGGCAGATCGTCACGCTCCCTGCGGGAGGCGGTGTCGAAGCGGTCGTCCTGCTGCCCGACGGGGACCTCGGCGAGGCCGAATGCGACCTCGACGGCACCCGGCTCGGCAGGCTGCTGACCGCGACCGAGTCCACGATGGTCCGGCTGTCGCTGCCCAAGTTCGCGATCGACGTCCGCAGCCCGCTGACCGCGACGCTGAAATCGCTCGGTGTGCGGACCGTGTTCAGCCCCAGCGCGGATTTCACCCCTCTGAGTCCCAGCAAGGAACTGTGCGTCGCCGACGTGCTGCACCAGTCGGTGCTGCGAATCGACGAGCACGGCCTCGAGGGCGCGGCGGCGACCGCGGCGACCATGCGGCTGACCGCGATGATCACCGACGATCCGGTGGAAGTCGTGGTCGACCGGCCTTTCCTGCTGCTGGTGCGGCACGCCGAAACGGGTGTGGTCTACTTTTTCACCCGCGTCGTCGAGCCCTGAGGAAGTCCAAGTGGGTGACACCCCAACCGGTGACCGTCCCAGCTTCTCGGACATCAGCCTGGACCCGGCCGAGCCCTTCGACTTCGAGGACGAACCCGAGGTCATCGAGGTCGCCGAGCCGCCCGGCCGCAAGTGGAGACGCGCGGACGTCGGCATCGCGGGGGGCTACCTGCTGTTCGCGCTCATCCTGTACAGCGGGCAGTGGCTGAACTTCACCAGCGGCTACCTCTGGAACAGCGCGTCCGACCAGAATCTCTGGGAGTGGTTCTTCGACGTCACCGCGCGCAATGTGGTGAACCTCGACAACCCGCTGTCGTCGAACCTGCAGAACTACCCGCTCAGCGTGAACATGATGGCCAACACGGCCATGCTCGGCCTCGGCATCCCGCTGACGCCGATCACGCTGCTCTTCGGCCCGACGGTGACCTGGGCGATCGCGCTGACCGGCGGGCTCGCCGGCTCCGCGGCGGCTTGGTACTGGGTGTTCTCACGGCACCTGGTGCCTTCCCGGCCCGCGGCCGCGATCGGCGGCGCGTTCTGCGGCTTCGCGCCCTCGATGGTTTCGCACGGCAACGCGCACCCGAACTTCGTCGCGTGGTTCCTGTTGCCGTTCATCGTGCTGAAGCTGATCCAGCTCGCGCAGGGCCAGCGGCCGGTGCGCAACGGCGTGATTCTCGGCCTGCTGACGGCGTACCAGATCTTCCTCGGCGAAGAGCCGCTGCTCATCACGGCCGTGACGTTCCTGATCTTCGCTCTCGCGTACGCGTTGTCCAAACCACGCGAGATCCTGGCCATGCTCCGCCCGTTCGCGACCGGCTGCGGCATCGGCACGGCGGTGGCGCTGGTGATCACCGCTTTCCCGCTGTGGTGGCAGTTCTTCGGCCCCGAGAGTTACCAGGCCATCGAGCACGGCTCGGTCGGCAACGACACGGCGGCGTTCACCCGCTTCGCGACCCAGTCGATCGCGGGCGACGCGAAGGCCGCCGCCGACGTCTCGATGAACCGCACCGAGGAGAACGCCTTCTTCGGCTGGCCGCTGATCGTGTTCATGGTGGTCTTGACCATCTGGCTCTGGCGCGACCGCTTCGCACGCTCGATGGCGATCGCCATGTATGTGATGGCGTGGCTTTCGCTGGGCGTACAGGTGATCGTCGCGCATGAGGAGACCGGCATCCCCGGCCCATGGAAGTGGTTCAACGAGCTGCCACTGCTGGAATCGGTGCTGGAGTCCCGGTTCGCGATGGGCTGCGTGCCCCTGATCGGCGCGTTGCTGGCGGTCGCGACGCACCGCGTGTTCGCACTCGGCCCCGGCACCCGCGAGGTCCCGCTGCGGCTGCTTTGGATCGGCGCGATCCTCGCGGTGCTGCTCCCGATCGCGCCCACGAAACTGATCGTGAAGGACCGCCCGCCGACCCCGCAGTTCTTCGCGGACGGGACCTGGAAGTCCTATGTGTCCGGCGGCACGGTCGTCACGGTCCCGCTGCCGAGCGGCGGCGAGTCGGAACCGTTGCACTGGCAGATGGACGCAGGCCTCGGCTTTTCCATGCCGGAGGGCTATTTCGTCGGCCCGAACGGCCCTGACGACAAACGCGGCCGGTACGGCGCGATCCAGCGGCCGACGTCGATCCTGTTCGACCAGATCAGGCAGACCGGCACGGCCCCGCCGATCGACGACGCCATGCGCGCGCAGGCCGTCGACGACCTGAAGTACTGGAACGCGGACGTGCTGGTGCTGATCCCCCGGCAGAACGAGTTCGCCTTCCGGTCCACTGTGGACTTGCTGCTGAACAAGCCTGGGCAGTTCGTGAACGGCGTCTGGGTGTGGGACACCCGCGCCCTGACGCCTTAAGGCTCGTGAGTGGTATGGCCGGTTAGAACCGGCCGTACCACTCACGAGCCCGCTACAGCACGATGCGCTGGCCGGTCGTGTGGTCGAAGACCTTGGCTCCGTTCAGGATCTGGTCGCGATGGATCTTGCAGAGGCGGTCCTGGTGCGCGAGGAACGCGCAGGCCCCGGTGCCCACCCAGGCCTTAGCACGGCACATCTCCGGCGAAGCCTTCTTCGGCACCTGCGGGACGAACTTGTTGCGCGGGCTCACCGGAGTGAAGCGCTTCGGCGGCTCCAACGGCGTGTCCAGCCGTGAGAGGAAGTCCTTCAGCGAGGGGCTTTGCGGCTTGAGTGGTTTGAACGCGGGGCTTGCGGCAGGCTGCTGACCGATCAGCGGGAAGCGCTTCTTCGGATCCGTGGCGAAAAAGTCCTGAATGGCGGTCGTACTGGGCGGGGCGGGCAGGAGGAACGGGGTGGCGCCGTCCTGTTGCTTCAAGCCGATCTTCGTGACGAGCGCGTCCGTCGGCTGCTGGGTGGCGATGGTGATCTTGGCCGTGTGGTTGTCGGCGATGAACGGCTGAGCCCAGCCGAGCCCGCGCAGCGTCGGCAGGTCGCCCGAGTTCTTGGGCAGGTCGACGATCAGCGCGGTGACGAAGTAGTGGTTGCGGGGCAGTGTCACGTGCGCGGTGTCACCGAGCACCATCGGGAGGGTGATGCCGGTGGACTTGTCACTGAACTTCTGGAAGGTGAGGATCACCGGCGATCTCGTCTGGGCCAGGTGATGCCGCACGGTGAAGTCGACATCGCTGGTGGCCTGTGCGCCGGGCGAGGTGAGGTCGTGGCGCTTCACCTGCGGTGCGGACAGCGCGCCACGCCCGCGCCCGACGGCGTTGTCGAAGAGCCAGTCGACGCCGCGGCCCGCGATCCGGTCGAGCAGCCAGATCAGCGCGCCGACCAGTATCGGATCCACCATCGCGGCCTCCCTCGCCCATTATTTTATGGGCCGCGGGGCCCATCCCGAGTCACACACTTCGTGGCTGTCTCGTCTCCACTTCGAACACCGACGAGGAGGAGAAACATGCCCCGCCTGACCGCGATCAAGTACACCGATGCCGGACCGTTGCTCAAGCTCGTCTACCGGTACGCCCGCAAGCGCTTCGGCGCTGTGCCCGAGCCGCTGACGATCACCGCGCACCACCAAGGCCTGCTGCGGGCTTCGGCGGTGCACGAGATGTTGGTCGAAAAATCGGCGAAGACGTTACCGCTGAGCGTGCGTGAGCTCGCGGTTTACCGGACCGCCACCCAGCTCGGCTGCTCGTGGTGCGTCGACTTCGGCACCATGCTGCAGTTGCACGAGGGCCTCGACATCGAGCGGCTCAAGAAGATCGACGACTATGCCACCTCGCCCGCGTTCAGCCGCCAGGAGCGGCTCGCGATCGCGTACGCCGACGCGGTCACCGCCACGCCGGTGACCGTGACCGACGAGCAGGTCGCCGAGCTGGAAGCCGAGTTCGGCCGCAAGGGCGTCATCGAGCTGACCTACCTGATCTCGCTGGAGAACTCGCGCGGGCGGATGAACAGCGCGCTGGAGATCACCGACCAGGGCTTCACCTCGGGCGCCGCCTGCGAGGTCCCCCTGAGGTAGGAGACCGCTTTTCGGGCCTCAGGCTGACGTGCGCGGCGCGCGAACGGCGCAGGATTCCTTGCACCACAAGGCACCACAAGGAAGTGGAATCCCATGGCACTCATCGCGGCCGAACGCGTCAAACTCGTCAGCACCCGCTCGGCCTGGTCCTGCGCCGCGCTCGTGCTGACCGTCATGATCGGCTTCGGCATGCTCATCGTGGGCAACCACGTCGAGGGCACGTTCACGCCGACCGTGGCGAGCACCCAGTTCGGCTATCCGTTCGCGCTGGCCGTCATCACGGTGCTCGCCGCGTTGTCGGCCACCACCGAGTTCCGCGTCGGCACGATCTACACCTCGTACCTGGCGGTGCCGCGCCGCACGCCGATCCTGCTGGCGAAAGCGCTGGTCGTGGCCGTGTTCGCGTTCTGTGTCGGCGAACTCGCGGCGTTCGGGGCCTGGGGCGCCGGCTATCTCGTCGCGCCGGACGGGCTCGCGCTCGACAGCGCCGCCGACTGGTTCATGGTCGCCGGCACCGGCCCGGTGTTCGCGTTCGCCGCCGTCATCGGGGTCGCGAGCGGGCTGTTCCTGCAGCACAGCGCCGGGGTCGCGCTGCTGATCGTCTACGTGCTCATCGCCGAAGACGCCGTCGCCGCCATCCCCGAGGTCGGCATCGAGATCCACCGCTGGCTGCCGTTCAACGTCGCCAAGAAGTTCCTCAGCGGTGACGGCGGCGCCAGCGGCGGCCGCAACGGCGGCAACGCGCAGGTGCTGTCGGACTCGCCGTTGAGCCAGCCTGCCGCGCTCGGGTACTTCGCCGCCTGTGCGCTGATCTTGCTCGCGCTGGCGGTCCGGTCGGCTAAGAAACGGGATTCGTCAGACGAGTGAGCTTGTCGGGGTTGGCGATGTCGTAGATCGCGACGATCTTGCCGTCGCGGATGCTGACGGCGTCGACATGCGCGTCGACCGCGGGGAAACCGGCCTGGGGTTCCGGCACCGGCGGGATGTAGAAGCCCAGGTCGCCGTTGACCAGTACCGGCGCGCTCTGGTCGAACGCGCCGGGCTGGTACTTGCGCAGCAGGCCCTGGAAGAACCGCATGACCTTGTCGGCGCCGACCATGATCTGCCGGGTGGTGCGTGCCTTGCCGTTCGAGTCGCCGATGAGCACCACGTCCGGGTGCAGCACCTCGGCCACCGCGTGGATGTCGCCGCTCAGCAGCGCGACGGTGAACTTCTCGAGGATCGCCTGCTGCTCGGCGAGCGCGACGCGGGGCGGCGGGTCGGCGTCGGCGAGCGCGCGGCGCCCGCGTGACCCGTGCTGGCGGGCCGCGGCGGCACTGCAGCCGAGGATCTCGCCGATCTCGCCGAACGGCACCGAGAACGCGTCGTGCAGCACGAACGCGACGCGCTGCTCGGGCGTGAGCTTGTCGAGCACGACCATCGCCGCCAGCCGGATGCCGTCGTCCAGCACCGCTGCCTCCAGCGGATCCGGTGACGGCGCGTTGCCGATCGGGGTGACGATCGGCTCCGGCAGCCACTGCCCGATGTACTGCTCGCGGCGCACGGCGGCCGAGCGGAGCCGGTCCAGGCAGATCCGGCCGACCACCGTGGTCAGCCAGGCTCGGCGGTCGATGATGGCGTCACGCTGGGCATCGGTGAGGCCCGCGATGCGCAGCCACGACTCCTGGACGGCGTCTTCGGCGTCGCTGACCGTGCCGGTGAGCCGGTAGGCGACCGCGACCAGATGGGATCGGTGGGCGGCGAATTCCTCGGCCAGTACGTCCAGCGCGCTCATACGCCGAGTGTGCCGCAAGGCCTCCGCGCGGTCCGAACCTAGGGCGTGTCTCAAAGCCATGGCCGCGGTCTCCGCGCCCAGGCGGCCCCTGGCGGCACCGCGGAATCACCCGAGTACAACCCGGTACGAGGATGATTCCGCGGCACCGCCAGGAGCCACCTGGATCACGAAGCCCACCGGCCCTGACTTTGAGACACACCCTAGAGTGGGGGTGTGGCAGGACGGATTCGGGAAAGCGATATCGCCGAGGTGCGCGACCGCAACCGGATCGACGAGGTGGTGGGGGAGTACCTGCTCCTGCGTCGAGCGGGTGGCGGCAGCCTCAAGGGACTGTGCCCGTTCCACGACGAGAAGACCCCGTCGTTCAACGTGCGCCCCACTCACGGCACCTTCCACTGCTTCGGCTGTGGCGAGGGCGGCGACGTCATCAAGTTCATCATGCAGATGGAGCACACGTCGTTCGTCGAGTCCGTGGAGCGGCTCGCGGACCGCGTCGGCCTGCGGCTGACCTACGAGGGCGGCGGCGCGTCGGTCCAGCGTGACCGTGGCACCCGCACCCGCATGGTCGAGGCGCACAAGCACGCGCAGGAGTTCTACGCCGCGCAGCTGCAAACGCCCGACGCGCAGGCGGCGCGCGACTTCCTCAAGGAGCGCGGTTTCGACGGTGCCACGGCGCAGACGTTCGGCTGCGGGTTCGCGCCGTCCGGCTGGGACAAGCTCACGAAACACCTGCTGAACAAGGGTTTCGAGATCAAGGAACTGCTCACGGCCGGCCTGGCCAAGGAAGGCCAGCGCGGGCCGATCGACCGGTTCCACCGCAGGCTGGTCTGGCCGATCCGCGACGTCGGCAACGACGTGGTCGGCTTCGGCGCGCGGCGGCTGTTCGACGACGACCGCATCGAGGCTAAGTACCTCAACACCAGCGAGAGCCCGATCTACAAGAAGTCGCAGGTGCTGTTCGGGCTGGACCTGGCCAAGCGCGAGATCTCCAAGCGGCACCAGGTGGTCGTGGTCGAGGGCTACACCGACGTGATGGCCATGCACGTGTCCGGGGTGCCGACGGCGGTCGCGTCGTCCGGCACCGCGTTCGGCGAGGACCACATGAAGGTGCTGCGGCGCCTGCTGATGGACGACGACGCCTTCCGCGGTGAGATCATTTTCACGTTCGACGGCGACGAGGCTGGCCAGAAGGCCGCGCTGAAGGCGTTCGAAGGTGACCAGACCTTCGCCGGGCAGACCTACGTCGCCGTGGCGCCCGACGGCATGGACCCGTGCGACCTGCGGCTGGCCAAGGGCGAGGCCGCGGTCCGTGACCTGGTCGCGCGGCGGATCCCGCTGTTCGAGTTCGCGATCAAGAGCATGCTCAAAACCTTCGACCTCGACTCGGTCGACGGCCAGGTCTCGGCACTGCAGAAGACCGTCCCGCTGGTCGCCAGGATCAAGGACCGCGCCTCGCGTGACGGTTACGCGACGAAGCTCTCGTGGTGGGTCGGCTGGCCGGATCCCGCGCAGGTGGTCAGCCGCGTGCGCGGCAGCGCCGGCGCGACGGACAAGCAGGCCGCCCGCAAGGTCGCGGCCCCGGTGTCCACCGGCAACGGCGAAGCGGGCGACATCCCGTTGCCCGCGCCCGGCGACCCCAGGCTGGTCGCGCAGCGCGAGGCGTTGAAGGCCGCGCTGCAGGAGCCCGCGATCGCCGGACCCGAGTACGACGCGCTGCCAGAAGACGCGTTCACGCACCCCGCTTACGTGCTGGTGCACAAGGCGGTGCTGGCCGCGGGCGGCGTCTCGTCAGGACTCGCGGGCCCGGCGCTGATCGACGCGGCGAGCGCCCACTGTCCACAAGGGAAGGTCCGCATCCTGATGAGCGCGCTCGCGGTGGAACCGTTGCGCGCCAAGGGCGAGGCCGACACCCGCTACATCAGCGGCGTGCTGGCGGCCGTCCAGGAGAACCTGGTCGGGCGGCAGATCGCCGAGATCAAGTCGAAGCTGACGCGGCTCTCGCCGGTCGAGGCCCCTGACGACTACCGGGCGCTGTTCGGCGACCTCGTGGCGCTGGAGCAATATCGCAAGGCGCTGAAGTCGCAGGCGATCGGCGGATTGGACTAGCGATGCGCTGGGTGAAGTTCCTGCTGGGGGACCGGGTGCCCGAGGGCTTCACCGGTTCGCTGGAGCCGGGCGAACACGTCGTCGGCAGCGCGGCCGTCGAAGGCGGCGGTTTCCTGGCGGTGACCCCGCTGGGCTTGTGGATCCCCGACGGCCCGCGCCGCGTTCCCTGGCATCTCGTGGCCAAGGCAGCGTGGGACGACGGCACGTTCACCCTGATCGAGGCTCAGGAAACCGGCCGTGCCGGCGAGGCGGTGCTGCTCGCCGACCTCGCTCCCGTCAAGTACCGGCTGAAGACGCCCGGCAAGGTGCCGTACCTGGTGCGCCAGCGGGTCACCGATTCCGTTCGTGGCAGGCATCGCCAGGAGCTGCCGGGCGGAGGTGCCTGGTTCGTCCAGCGCAAGCTTCCCGGCCAGGACGGCGTCGTACTCCAGGTCCGGCCGGACCCCGGCACCGACCCGGCGCTCGTGTCCGATATCGCGGCCGAGGCAGCCACGAAGCTGGCCAAGCCCCACTCGTAGCAGTACGCTCGTACTCAGTACAGCCGTACTGTTGCGGGAGGCGCTCATGTGGGACCCGGCCAAATACCTCGACTACGCCGACCTGCGCGCGCGGCCGTTCCACGATCTCGTGGCCCGCATCCGCGCCGAGGAGCCCCGCCGAGTGGCCGACCTGGGCTGCGGTCCCGGCAATCTCACCCGCACGCTGGGCGAACGCTGGCCCAACGCGACCCTCGAAGCCTTCGACAACTCACCCGAAATGGTGGCGGCCGCCCGAGCTGCGGGCGTCGACGCGCGCGTGCTCACGGCCCAGGAGTGGGCCCCGGAGCCCGACACGGACGTCCTCGTGTCCAACGCGGTGCTCCAATGGGTCCCCGAGCACCGCGACTTGCTCCGCCGCTGGGTCGACGAGCTCCCGGCGGGCGCCTGGCTCGCGTTCCAGGTCCCGGGCAACTTCGACGCCCCGTCCCACGTACTGGCCCGCGAGGTGGCCGCCTCCTGGCAACTCTCGCTGCGCGACGAGTCGGCCGTCGACACGGCCCAGGACTACGCCGAGTTGCTCGCGGCGGAGGGCTGCGCGGTCGACGCCTGGGAAACCACCTACGTCCAGCGCCTCACCGGCCCCGACGCGGTGCTCGAGTGGATCACCGGCACGGCGCTGCGCCCGGCGAAGGCGGCCCTGTCCCCGGAAGATTGGCTGACCTTCCGCGCCGACCTCGCCGCCCGCCTGGCCAAGGCCTATCCGCCCCGCGCGGACGGCACCACCTGGTTCGAGTTCCGCCGCATCTTCGCGGTCGCGGTCACTCCCGACTGACCGGTGACTCGAACCAGGAACCCTCCGGTTAACAGCCGAGTGCTCACCGCTCGCTGATCTTCGCGCGGACCACCCCGGCGGCGCCCTGCACCAGCGGATGGTCGACCACCTTGCGGTAGCTCCGCATGATCTGGTCGTACCGCCCCCGCCCGGCCCTGGCGCCCAGCACATACCCCGCGGCCACACCCAGCAGGAACCTCTTCATCCACGCCACGCCCTCACGCTCGATCGCCACCAGCGCTCCCCAGTGTCCACTAATCCCCGCCGTCATGTCGCCGGTTGGAACAGGGGGGTCCCTGCGCGGGCCTCTCAGGCTGTGCGCTAAAGTTTCTCTCGTTGGTCGGAGCGATCCGATCAGATGAGCGATCCCCTGTAGCTCAACTGGCAGAGCATTCGGCTGTTAACCGGAGGGTTCTTGGTTCGAGTCCAAGCGGGGGAGCGTAGCCCCAGGTCATAGACCTGGGGCTCTTTACTTTTCGGGCCCAAAACGGTGCCGCCCTCCAAGAACCCTCCAGATTGAATCAGCCCGCCTGCTCCCGTTTCATCCCCTCCAGCGCGGCCAGCGTGCGCGGATTCTCGGGTCTCTTCGGTCGGTAGTGCTGCTCCACCACGCGCTCCGTGTTCCCCAACTGGTCGGCGATCTCCTTGTTCGACAGGCCTGCCTCGTCGAGCACGGCCGTGACGGTCTTGCGGAACACGTGACTCGTGACCCACCCGTAGCCCACTTCGGTGAACGCCTCCTTGATCCGGTTGATCATCGTGGCGGGAGCCAGCCACTCAGCACCGAACGCAGGGAACAGCGGGCCGACGCCCGCCGCGAGCTTGAGTCGTCGCCAGATCGACCACGACCACTGCGGTACCTGGATCACCAGCGCCGGGCGATTGCCCTTCCGGCCCGGCATCCGGCGCACGCCTGTGCCCGGCTCGACGACGATGTGATGCCCGATGTTGAGCTTGACCGTGTCCTTCGAGATGATCACGTCCGGCCCTGCCAGCGCCAGCAGTTCCCCCACGCGCACGCCCGTGGCGAGCATGCAGTCGACCAGGTCGGGCAACTGCGTCCACACCAACGCCTTGCGGCCGATCCGTCGCCCCCTCTTGTCCGTCTGTCTTGCCTTGCCGAACGCCTCCAGCTTCACGATCAAATCTGCTCGCTGTGCTGCGTCGAGGGACTTGATCTCTGGCTTCTTGTCGACGGCCCGACTGAGCCGCTGGGTCGACTTGACGGGGTTGACCTCCAGCGCCTCGCACTTGATCGCGTACTCGCAGATCAAGGAAAGGACCGTCCGCAGGCTCTTCGCGGCGTCGTAGCTGCGCTGCTCGCGGCAGCGCTGGATCAAGTCGTTGTACGGCTTGGCCGAGCGGCACTCGCGCGCGGTTCGCTCGCCGATCGACTTGACGACCCAGTTCTTCACGTAGCCGCGGAACTGCCGCACCGTGTCCATGCTCTTGCCGGAGAGGCGGTAGTCCGCCTCCAGCCACTCCAGCCAGGCGTACGCGATCACCCGCATGCGCGTGTCGGCGTTGATCTCACCGGCCTTGATCTCGTCGACCAGCTCGGAGAGGCGTTTTTTCAGGGCATTGATCGCCTTGGTCTTGGTATCGCCCGTTTTCTCGACGCGCTTGGAGGTGCCGTCCCCCATGCGGAGATAGGCCTCTGCGCGCCATTTGCCTGACGGCTTTTGCTTGCAGTTGATGTTGCCCCATGTGCCGATTGGGGTTGGTTGTCGCGCCATTACCGTGCGTCGCTGGCGGGACGATTACGCATAGGAATTACTCGGCCATCCCCCTGAAAGGGGATAGTGGCGGGGCCGTCCGTGTTCGAATTGTCGACCGGTGAAGAACCTGGGAAATTCCAACCAAGATCCTTCATCATCGCGGTTACTTCTGCCTTCTTCTTTTTCTCGCGTGCCTCCCTGGCGGTCTCCATCCAGTCCACATAGGTCCTGTCAATATAGTCCAGCACCTCCGTCACTGCAGCGCAGAGACCTGCGAAGATCCACAGTAGGAACATCGTCGCCCGGAACAGGTCCAGAAGCGATTCAGATAGGAAATGCTCCTTACTAACTAGTCGGTAAACGATTTCGAAGAGGACGACCCCAGTGCATAGGCCCGCCAATCCGGCGAACCAGAGCATGAATTTGGACATGCGCGACTCCCTTTGTACGTTCTACACATGCCGCTTCCCCGAGACTGTCCTGTGTATCAAGAGACAGTTGCACAGCGTTAGTAACATCGCCTGTATGGAGTAGTGGCAACTCCGAACGTGCTCAGCTGACTTCGGTGCCCTCGTCGGCAGAATCCGACAGCTGGGAAGCGAGCAGATCGGCCGTTTCGGCGCTCAGTGCCGCCGCCTCGGTACTCAGCTTCGTGAGCGCGGCGCGCGCGGCTTCCGATCCGAACTGGTCGTAGACGTCGGGGACGAGCGAGATCTTCCGGTGCACCTCGGTCTGGCGCGCGGCGATGCGTTGCAGCGCGGCGAGAACTTCGGGCGCGAGGCGCGACACGCTGAGTGGGTCGCGGCCGGCCATGGCAACGCGGTACCCGCCGGTTGGCCAGTGGAGTGCGTCGCCCAGCTTGCTGAGCGTCGTGGGTGAGACCGGCTTGCCCGCTTCGATGCGCTGCACGGTCTTCAGGCTGACGCCCATGCGGTCGGCAAGGTCTGCCTGTTCCAGGCCTTCGCGGGCACGTCCCGAGATCACCTGGTCGGCGAGATTCCTAGATTGTCCTTCCCCGGCCACTCGGTAAGTGTGGCCTAAGAGTCGCCTCGTGTCTACGACACATGGCCTCTGACGTCGCGGTCTTCGCTGTAAGTGTCTCATCCTGTCCCCTCCGTGTGCTCATTTTCTACTCTTAAACCGTCTTAGGGCGCAAGCATGCGCCACTTTTGGCCCAGCCCTGTCCTTTACTGTCTTGCACTGTCTTGAAAACTGTCCTATGGTGTCTCGCATGGCCACAGCACTCGGAGGCAACATCCGCAAACGGCGGATCGAGCTGGGCCTGGAACCCGCGCAGGTCGCAAAGCAGATCGGCCGGTCGACGAAGACGCTCTACAACATCGAGAACGGCTGGAACTCCACGAAACCGGAAGTCCTACACCGCCTCGCCAAGGTCCTCGATCTGCCGATCGACCAGGTCATGGCCAGCGACTGGGTCAAACAGCCCGCGTGATCGATCTCCAGGCCCATCCCATTCCCCCGCCTCGCCCGGCCGGACCAGCCCCCGCAACACCCAAAGGTCCGGCACCTGCACAGCCCAAGACCCCCAAGCCGGAGAGGAGACCGCGGTGAACGCCTCGCCCAAGACGCAGACGCAGGAGCCGGTCGGCGACGTCCCCGAGCGGAAGGCGTACGTGCCTGCCGAAGCTTCGGTGCTGCTCGGCGGCATCGGATACCGCGCGGTCATGCGCCTGATCCACCTCGGACGCCTCGGCCACATCAAGGAAGGCCGGGCGTACCTGATCCCGCTCGCCGAGATCGAGCGCTACCTCAAGCCCGCCATCAAGGACCAGGGCGAGCCCCGGGCCGCCATGCGCACAGGCGCAAACCTGCGCTCTGCCTGACCCACCAAGGAAATAAGTCGGCCCGGTGCTGTGAACACCGGGCCCAGCCAAGGAGAGATACCTCCATGACGAGCACCATCCTCGCATCCCCGCCGGGCAAGCCGCGCGCCGTGATGCTCGAATTCGTCGACCCGCTCACCGGTGACCGGAATTTCCGGCCCGCCCGGGTCGAACACCCGGAACCGAAGCACGCCGACCAGCACAGCGCGGCCGAGCCGATCCTGTGGGCACTGTCGACGTTCGTCTACCTCATGACGACGGCCGCCTGGGTTACGGCCTGGGTCGCCATCGACGTGACGACGAAGGCATCCGCGGCACTGCGGAGGCCGTACGTCGTGCGTAAAGCAGCTGTCGCCGCCGCCAGCTTCGGCGTGCTGATGGCCGTCGCGGCCGCGTGGGCGAGGTCGAGATGACCGTCCGCCTGAGAGAGACCGTAAGCGTCGAGGCCTTCCACGCGATGGCGGGGGAGCTCGCGCGCCGCGCGGGCACCGCGATCCGCGAGCAGGTCACCGTCGTCGAGCTCGCCGCGAAGGTCGGCGACGACATCGACGCCGACGGCTACCCGACGCGGGATCACCGATGAGCGCGGCGAGCGGGATCAGACCCGCCGAGCAGACCGGTGTCGACGCGCTCGTCGGTGACCTGTCGCAGTACATGCCGACCGTGCTCAGGATCCAGGTGCCCGCGCATCCGACGCTCGCGAAGTGGGGGCGTCTCGTGTCCGCGTCGATGTTCAGCGGCCTGGCGCTCGGCGCGGTCCTGTGCTTCGTCGCCGCCGGCATCGCATTCGCTCTGGCGGTGTCGCGATGAACGACTTCGAGACGTTGGACGCGATCGTCAAGCACGCCAAGGGAAACCATCTTGACGACCGGATGTTGTCGGTCCGGATTCCGGGGGAGCCGCAGCTGCGGATGCACGACGACGACGTCGCACGTTTCCTGACGTGGGGCGCGTCGCTGCGACGCAGAACCGTGCGCGTCGATCGCGGCAACCGACGCTCGACGATCACGGCAACGGGCCTGATCGACTGTGGTCGCCGCGTGTCTGTGGTGGTCGACGTCCGCACAGATCTCATTGCGCGCCATGGCTTCGCGGGCATCGTGACCATCACCGAGCTGGACGTTCTGAACCGGAAGACGGTGGGGGTCTGATGGCGATGTTCGACTCGTTCAAAAAGGCCAACGAGATCGTGCGCAATGGGGCGGACGACGCGGTCATTGAGGAAGCCAACGCCCAAACCCGCGCTGAGGAAATGCGGCAGCAACTGGAGGACCAGAACCGATGAGCGACGACAAGCCATTGCACGTTCAGCTCGCCGCTGGTCTGCGGGCATTTGCAGACATGATCGAACAGAACCCCGAGACCGCCGACGGATTCCGGTACACCCTGACGGACGCCGCGATCAACGTGCACTTGGCCGACGGGAACGAGGCTGAGCAGCAGGCGATGTTCGCGCGGGTGGCGTTGAGGCACGGCGCGAAGGTCACCAAGGACATAAACGACACGTGGCACAACCTGATCATCGACTTCGGCGGAGTAAAAGCGCAGGTGCTCGCCTACCGCGAAGAGGTGTGTGAGCGCGTCGTTACCGGCACCGAGACCGTCACGAAGACCGTGCCGGACCCGAAACTGCTGGCCGAGGTGCCGACCATCGAGGTCACCGAGAAGGTCGAGACCTACGAGTGGCAGTGCAAGCCGCTGCTCGCTGGCGGTGCGTCATGACCATCCTGGGCAGAGAAAGCCTGTTGCAGGCCGTGGAAAACGTCCTCGATAGCGCGACGGCCGAGGTGACACGGCTCGTCGGTGACGCCATGCCCGAGTCCACATCGGACGAAGACTTGCGGGCGCAGATCCAGGCCACCTGGAAAGACGTCGAGGCGAAGGCGCGTGAGATCGGCGCGGACTGGCGTATGTGCGTCGACGACGTGATGGCGCGGATTTGGCCGGTGGTGGCGGGCCTGCAGCGACAGATTCGGCTGCTGAAGTCGCTTCCTGGTCGGGTGGACGGCGACATCCTCGCTCAGATCCTGGGGGCCTACGCGCCTGAGCAGTGGACGCCGTCGGCACGGGCCGCGTTCGCCGACAGTGTGCTCGAAGCGATGGCCCTGTCCGGCTTCAGTGTCCACCGCGTCTCGGTCGGCGGTGTTTCATGACGTACCAGACCAGGTCGTACGACATCGAGCACAACGACGGCTTCGGGCCCGACCCCGTGGTCGTGCTCGTGGTCACCGGAACGCACGACGTTTCGCGGCTGATCCACCTGTTCGCCCGCACCGGGAACTGCGAGCAGGTCGGAGTTAGCCAGCAGATCCAGGCGCAGGTGCGGCGACACAACGGCGGTAAAGCCGCGATGCGGCTTCTCGCCGAGCACGGCGGCCCGGACCTGCTCAAGCACGTGATGCTGCCGACGAAGGAGGCCGTGCGGGATCTGGCAACCCTGCTCGATGAGGCCGACTCCCAGGTCGACAACTCCATCGAGCAGAGATCGGGGCCGTACTTCCTGCACCTCGCGCGAGTGGTTCTTGAAGGTGGTGCTCGCCGTGGCTGACATCAACGGTCAGGTGCTCGACCCCAAGGTCGTGCTCAAGCGAGCCGACCACGCTTGGACGAAACGTGTCGGTGATGATGCGGCGCTCCCCGAGTACATCGGTGTCCTTGCGTCGGCCGTGCAAGAGCACATCGTTTCGAAGATGGTCGCCGCCCGTGCCGATGAGGTCGTCAGCGCCGAGCTTGCTCGACTGTGGCAGGAAAATGCGCAGCTGGCGGACCAGCTCGGAGGCGAGCAGGAGCGCGCTCAGCGTGCCGAGGCCGCGATCGTCACGCTTGAACAGGGCCTGGTCGAGCAGATCAACAGCTTGAAGGCTCAGCTCGCCAATCAACAGGGTGGCCCCGCAGACGCGGCCGCCGAGCTCGAGCGGCTGAAGGAAGAACTCGCCGAGGCCCGCAAGGACACGACGAGGCGCGTTGACCGCGCCGTCGAAGCCACGAAGACCGCGACTGCCGCGCTGCGGGAGAAGGTCGAGGAGCTGAAGATCGCGCTCGCGTCGAAGGACGGCGAGATCAACGCGGCGCGCGCCGAGCGGGACACGGCGCTCGGTCGGGCCCGCGACCTGGAAGCGGCGATCGAGGAACCTGCGGGGCACCGCCACACCTACGAGTGGGTGGCGCCGGGGTTTATGCCGGAGCCGTGCGAGTGCGGCCGTCCGTACCCGCGTGCGTTCGAGGTCGTCGACGAGGAGCTGGTCGACGACCGGGAGGCGTGGGATGTCCTGGCCTCCGATGTGCGGCACCCGATCGTCGCGGACAGCGGGGAGGTGGCTGCGTGATGACGGAACGGGAGCAGTGCGGTTCTCCGCATGGGTACCGGCTGCACAAGGCGGCGGGCGAGCTGGCGTGTGAGCCGTGTCTGACGGCGATGGCCACTTACAGGACGCAGTGGCGGATTGCGAACGGCCAGACGAGTTCTGTCCGTGTCCCGGTGGCTGCGCTCGCGAGGCTGCTGCTGACAGCGCCTGAGCCTGTTGCTCAGCGGGCGGCCCAGGAGCTGGGGCCCGGGGTGGCAAAGGGCGTCGTCGAGCGGCTGCGCCGCGTCCAGAAAGGCCTTGTCTGATGGCGACGAAGATCGAGTGGACCGACGAGACGTGGAACCCGGTGACGGGCTGCACGAAGGTCTCGGCTGGTTGCGATCACTGCTATGCGGAGGTCATGCACGAGCGGTTCAACGGCAAGGGTTCGTTCGCGACGGTGCAGCTGAAGCCGTCCCGTTTGGACAAGCCATTGGGGTGGAAGCGTCCGCGCAAGGTGTTCGTCAACTCGATGAGCGACCTGTTCCACGACCAAGTGCCGGACGAGTTCATTGCGAAGGTGTTCGCGGTGATGGCTTCCTGCCCGCAGCACACGTTCCAGCTGCTGACCAAGCGGCACGCTCGGATGCGGTCGCTGCTGAACGACGCCGCCTGGCGGAGCTCGGTGTTCCTCCGCGAGAGCGTGATCCCGGGAAGGAGCAGGCCGTTGCCGTCCTGGCCGCTGCCGAACGTGTGGCTCGGAGTATCCACTGAGGACCAGAGGTGGGCGGACATCCGCATCCCGGCGTTGCTCGAAACCCCGGCCGCCGTGCGCTGGATCTCGGCCGAACCCCTGCTCGGACCGATCGATATTCGTCGGTACATCCCCGAAAAGATCGCCGATTGGGAGGCGGACCTTCTCGATGCACCGCGCGGGTCCGCGACCGTCGGTGGACTCGACTGGGTGGTCGTCGGCGGCGAGTCCGGTCACCGCGCCCGCCCGATGCACCCGAACTGGGCCCGGTCCGTTCGAGACCAGTGCGCCAGCGCGGGCGTGCCGTTCTTCTTCAAGCAGTGGGGTGAATGGGGCCCGGCGCCGTGGACTGTCCGCGTGTGCGATCCGGCCGTCGGCTGGCAGGGCACCGAGGAGGAGCTCGCCGCAGCGAAGGCTGACTCCGAGGCGCGCGGCGCGACACACGTCTACGCCTCGTGGGCTCACGAGTACGGACACGACCTCTACCAGCCGCCCGCGAAACCGTGGAGCTCCGAACGCGTCGACCCGCTCGACGAGCACCAGGCACCGATGCGGAAGTGGGGCAAGAGCGCGGCTGGCTGCGAGCTCGACGGCTGTCTGCACGACGAGTACCCGGCGGTGAACGCGTGAGCATCACTGCCACCGCGATTACCACCGTCGCGATCCTCGGCGCCGGGGTCGGCGGGCTTCTGCTCGCCGACCGGCTCGGACTGCTCCAGCCGTGGTTCCTCGACGACCAGCCGCCGGCCGATCGGCCGGGCAGCGACGACCAGTTCGGCGAATGGCTCGGCGACGGCGACCTCGGCCGCATGGCCGATGACCGCGAACGCGCCGAAGAAAACCTTGGAAGGAAGTCATGACCGCCCGCGTCCTGTACATCCCGCTGTGGCACCCCGACGAGCGGACCATCCCCATCGGGTGCGACTACTGCGGGCAGCCACTCGCCGGTCTGTTCGTCGGGAACGGCTGGCGGTTCGTGCAGCACCGCTTCATCGTCAGAGACTGCGGATCGGCGAATCCGGGCATGGCTCTGCGGTTCGACCTCGCGCCTAACACGATCGTTGGGTGGGGCGGCGGTTCGGGCCTGAGCGTTCGGTTCAAGTCCATCATCAGCCCGGACCAGCCCACTGGCAGCAGCGTCGACGGGCCGAGCGTCGATGTCTTGGCGGTGGCGTGATGGATGCCTTCGAACACGCCGAGGAAGCCGTCGGCACCGCCATGCTCGGCTACGTCGTCAAGCGCGCCCTGTCGACTCTTCTGGTCGCCGCGCTCACCGCCCTCGCCGAGCTGGCGGTGGTCGTCCTCGCCGTCATCGGCGTGTGTCTGCTGGACGGCTGGGTTCAGTTCGGCGCGGCCGTGGTTCTGGTCGCGACGATGCTGGTGCGGCCCCTGCGGGTATGGCGTCGGAAGCGACGTACCGCAGAACCCGCGAGTCGTCGGTCCCGGATTCTGACCAAGTTCGCAACCGTGCCCGTGAACGCGATCGGCTATCCAGCTTTCTCCGCCGGCATGGCATGGCCGTACGCGGTCGCCGCGTGCACGGCGCTGCTTGTCGTCGAGTTCGGCCTGTGGTTCGCCGTGATCGGTCCGCACAGCAAGCGGCTGAAGCAGATCTCCGAGTTCCTGAAGGACACCGACGCGCCTCGAACGTGGGAGATCTGATGCCCCTCACCGAGTTTCCGGACGTGATCCAGGGCTCCGACGAGTGGCTCGACCAGCGCCGCGGGCTCGTCACCGCGTCCGTCGTCGGCCAGCTCGTTACGCCGAAGACGCTGAAGATCGCGTCCAACGACAAGAGCCGGAGCATCGTCGCGCAGCTCGTCGCCGAGCGCATCACCGGCTACACCGAACCGACCTACATCGGCGACGACATGCTGCGCGGCATCGACGACGAGCTACGAGCGCGCGACCTGTACGCCGAGTTCTATCAGCGGCCCGTGCGCGAGGTCGGTTTCCTCCTGCGCAAGGAAGACAGCTGGCAGCTCGGCTATTCGCCGGACGGTCTCGTCGGCGACGACGGGCTGATCGAGGTGAAATCGCGGCGCGCCAAGCTGCACCTGGGAACGGTCCTCTCCGGTGAGGTTCCCGCCGAGTACATGGCGCAGTGCCAGGCAGGGCTGCTCGTGTCCGGCCGCGAATGGCTGGACTTCATCAGCTACTCCGGCGGCATGGCGATGTGGCACAAGCGATTGCGCCCGAACCCGGAATGGCAAGAGGCGATCGTCGCCGCGGTCGAGCAGTTCGAGGAGACGGCAGCGGAGATGGTCGCGGAGTACGCGACCAAGACCGAAGGCCTGCCCGCGACTGAGCGGATCATCCACATGGAGATGAGGATCTGATGGATATCTCCGACACCATCGCCCCGAACAGCGACCAGCTCGACGCGGTCGATCTCCTTGCCGGGCCGCGCACCTTCACGATCAAGAAGGTCAGCGCGGGCAACGCCGAGCAGCCCGTGAACATCGACCTCGTCGAGTTCCCGCGCACGTGGCGGCCCGGGAAGTCGATGCGCCGCGTACTCGTGGCGTGCTGGGGGCCCGACGCGGCAACGTACGTCGGCCGCCGCCTCACTCTGTACTGCGACCCCACGGTTCGTTTCGGCGGCCAAGAGATCGGCGGGACGCGGATTTCCCACCTGAGCCATCTGGAGCGGCGGAAACAGGTGCCGCTGCTGGTGTCTCGCGGGAAGAGCGCGATGTTCGTCGTGGAGCCGCTCGTCGAGACGAACAAGGACCGCGCGGCCAAGCGTGGGGACGAAATCGACTGGGACGCTCGCATCGCTGAGGCAGGAGGCGACGTCGAGAAGGTCCGCGCGCTCTACGAGGAGGCGAAGGGGCTCTACGGCAGCACCCGCCCCGACCTCGCCGAAAAGCTCGCGCGGGCAGGCAAGGCCGCGAAGGAAGCCGCCGAGCCCGCCGACGACCCTGACAACCAGCTGCGCGCCGACGACCCAGACCTGACGGCGGGCTCGACGCCATGACCGCGCCCAAGTCCGTCGCATTTCGAGCCTTGCTCCGGCCCGAGAAGGTCGCGTCGCGCGAGTTCGTGCACCAGGTCGGCAAGGACCTTGAGGTCGGCGGTGCGCGTGCCGAGCAGATCGCTGACTACGTGGTCAACGAGTTGGAGCGCGTCGGCGGAAGCGATGCCCGCCTCGTGTTCCTCGTGGAGGACGGCAGCGGCCCCTACTGCTCGTGGTGCTGGGCACTCGCCGGCATGTGCCCGCACATCGCCGGTGGAGTGTCGGAGCACGTCAAGAAGGACCCTGTGCCGTCGGAGTCCGCGCCTGGATAGAGGCCGACGGCACCACATGGCCGGGCGGGGGCGGGCTCACCCCAGCCACCCCCTGAGTCCCCGCCCGGCCCCACCTACCAAGGGAGGTTCCCCGTGGCACTACAGATCACCCAGTCGCTGGACCGACCCGACACCGCCCCGATAGCCCGTGCTCGCCTCGTCCGCGCATGCCGTCGCGGCGAGCTCCCCGCTGAGGTCCTCGACACTGCCGACCGCGCCAAGCTCGTGCGCGAGCTCTGGGCCATCGGTTGGACGGACGTCGAGATCGCCACGCATACCCGAATGTCCACCTTCACCACCGGTCGCATCCGAGCCGAGCTCGACCTTGCGGCGCACCCTGCTCTGGAAGGACACGTTGCCTGATGCCACGCAGCGAAGCACGTCTCGGCTTCGACATCTGGGAAGGCCTCAAAGGCCGCTCGGATCAGGCGAAGCTGGCGTACGCGGCGGTTCTTACCGAGCCGTCGGTCACGCAGTGCGGCGTCGGTGCCCTTCGAAAATCGTTGTGGTGCAAGAAGCTTGAGTGGCCCGTCGACAAGCTCGACGCTGCTCTGTCCGAATTGGACGAGCATCGGTTCGTGTTCGTTGACGAGGACACCGAAGAGGTTCTCGTGCGGACTCTGATCCGCAACGACAAGGTCGACCGGATGCCGTTCGTGCTGAAGAACGCGCTGAAGGCATCGAAGCTGGTCCAGTCGAAGAGGTTGCGGCACGAGCTCGCCGAAGAGCTGCGGAAGCTGGACTCGGACGAGGCGCACGCGACTGCCGACGAGCTCGACGGCATGGGGAAGCGGCGGACGCAGCCGTCGGCGAAGGGTTCGAAGACCGTTCCCGAACCGTCCGAGAAGGGTACGGCGGAGCGGCCGCCGTCGCGATGCCCGATGCACCAGGCGAAGTCCACGTCGAAGCCGTGCCGCGCATGCGCTGCGGCTCGACGTACCGCCGAGGAATGGGACACGCAGCGCCAGAGCGACGCGAATACCAAGACGTCCTCCGAGGCGCGGACTCGTGCTGCGGAGAAGAGAGCGGCGATCGACGCGTGCGACCGGTGCGACGAGGACGGCTATGACGACCGCGCGGTCTGTGACCACAAGACGAGACCGAAGATCGTTCGGAGGACGTCATGAGCGACGACGAACGCCCCCGCAAGGACCGCACCGGCGAGCTGGTCGAGCCGGACGAACACGACTGCGACGACGGGTGGCTCGACCGCGATGCCGACCCGATGCGCCCCTGCCTGATCTGCAAACCCCACCTCGCCCCATCCCGGCTGCGTGCCCAGCTGCACGGGCCCTACGACATCTGAAGCGGAGACGCTGAACATGAGCTCTAGAGATGCCGACATCACCGCGCGTGCCGCGAAGGAATGCTGGGTCGATTGGCTGCCCGGCGACGGCACCGCCTACCGCGTCCACGCGCCTGTCATCGTCGGCGGACCCGACGCCGCCGACCGCGTCCTGCTCGTCAACTGCGTGCGCCGGACCGTCGCGTTCCAGTTCTCCCTCGCCGAATACCGGCACATCGAGTTCGGCCAGTGGACCCGGACCCGAGCGCGCGCCGAAGGGGTGCCCGACTGGGCCTGGTCCGCCGCCGAGCCGCTGCTGGCCGCGTACGGCGTCACCAAGCGGTCGCTGCTCCCGGCCAAGCCGCGCATCGTCGACGCGGAACCCGCCGGCGGTGTGCTGTGACCGCCGCTCACGACATGCTTGCGATGCTCCGCAGGCACTACCTACCCGAGTCCAAGCCGCCCGGCGGAATCTTCGCGGCCGAGATCCAGGCGCCGAAGTCGACCCGGCGCGCCGACCTCATCTGGCAGGGCGTCACCTCGACTTCCGGGCATGCGCTCGTCGGGCACGAGATCAAGGTGTCCCGTGCCGACGTACTCGCCGAGCTGTCGGACCCCACCAAGGCCGACGCGTGGATGAAGTACTGCAACTTCTGGTACCTCGTGATCCCGTCGCTCGACCTCGTCGAGGGTCTGGACCTCCCCGGAACCTGGGGTGTGCTGCTGCCGCCGTCCGGCCGCCGAACGCGGTCGATGACCGTCGCGGTCAAGGCTCCCAAGCTGGATCCCACCGACCAGGGCCCGGCGCTCCGCACCATCGCTACGTGGCTGCACTGGCGGGTCAACACCGCCGAGATCAAGATGCGCTCCGCCATGAGCGAGGCTGAGAAATGGCAGCAGCAGGTAGCCGAACTTCGTCTGCAGGTTCCTGTGTCTGAGCGACGCGGTCCGACGCCCGATCAGTTGGTGCTTCAGCGGATCGTCGCTGCGCTCGGTGTTCAACACAGCCACGCCAGCGGTTCCGTTGACGTCCAGCTCGGCGACTGGAAGCACCCCATCGAGGTGGACGACGTCGTCGCCGTGCTGAAAGACATCGGTGCGGCCCGAGCGATCAAGGACAAGCTCGAGTTCGAAGCGAGAGTTGACCTCGACACGCTCAAGCGCGTCCTGGCGGACCTCGACCGCACCATTCGAACCTTCGGCGGTGCAGCATGATGACCAAGCCGCTGCCGCGCTGGATCGCGCACCTCCAAGCCGTCGTGCTCGGCTCTTTTTGGCGCCCCTGCCCATCGTGCAACGTGCCCTTTGGCGGCCACGAGCGCGCGGCGACCGACCGCTTCGCAACGATCCCCGGCGGCGAGCACGTCGACCGCATCATCTGCCCGGTGTGCACCGACCACGGTGTCGGATGCCTCGCGCACGCCGGAGCCTGGCACCACAACGGATGCGAGTACGTCACCGACACCGAACTGTGGCCCGCCGACGACACCGACGTTCCGCCTGGCCGCAGCGGGCCGTATCCGCTGTCTGCTGACGGGGTCAAAACGCCGCCGGCCGGATTCGCTGCGGCGGCCATGATGCCGATGCAGGAGGCCGCTAACCGCATGTTCGCGAAGCTCGCGGCCGTCGGGTTCAGCGTGACCGACGTCCCGCCAGGGCTACCGAAGATGCGGCTCGTAGGCGAGCCCGTCAACGCCAAGGAGCTGTACCTCCCGGGCGTGGCCGAAATTCCGTCGAGTTCCTTGTCGGCCGACGCGGCCGAGAGAGTGAAGACGCGCGCCGCTGAACGGCAAGAGAGGGAGGCTGCCGCGCGCGCCGAGGTGCTCGCCCGGCACGCCGAGCTCGTCGCCGACGCCCAGACCGCCGAGGTGAAGCAGCTCCTGGAGGAACACGTCCCCGTCGAGGACGGTGGCCGTCTCGAATGCCGCGGCTGCGCCCGGATCGAGGACTGGAACGGCGACGGCGATTTCATCCCGTACTGGCCGGAAGCCCCGTGCCCCACCTGGAAAACCATGGACAGCCTGAACAGGAGGGCATCTTGACCGACCAGTTCGACGACGCCGCGCTCGACGCCTTCAACCGGACCCGGGGCCGTGAGTGGATCAGCGGGAAGCCGCTTCCGCTCACCGCGGCCGACCGCATCCAGATCGCCCAGGCCGCCGCGAAGGCGCGCGCCGCCGAGCAGCCGGTCGTCGAGGTCGAGCGCTGCGCCCTCAGCGACCTCCCGAAGGACTCGTGCTCGCACTGCCGACCCGGCGGCGACCGGCCGCCCGTCAAGGTCGACGGCAGGCACCGGATCTTCACCGCGCAGTTCCCCGGAACCTGTGCCGTGTGCGACGAGCCGTACCCCGCCGGCGTCCTGATCGCGCGCCTGCCCGACAGCGTCGGGTACGCCGGGCCGTGCTGCCGGGACGACGCATGAGCGCCCGCTACGAGGTCGACGTGCCGATGATGCGCCGCCGCTCTGGCGGCCCGCTGGAGCCGCCGCTGACCGCCAACCAACGCCTGCACTACACGCAACGCGCGCAGCGGACCGCGGCGATCCGGATCGGCGTGCGCGACGAAGCGCGGAAGGCCGGAGTCCCGGTGTGCCAGCACATGACGGTGACGCTGCACTACCGGCCGGGCGACAACCGGCGCCGCGACGCCGACAACCTCGTGCCGACGCTGAAGGCCGCGTGCGACGCCCTCGCGCGCGGCCCGCGCCGGGACTGGGTCGGGCTCGAGCTCGTGCCCGACGACACCCCGAAGTACATGACCAAGAACATGCCGATCATCCACGAAGGCACGGGGGAACGTCGCCTGTGGATCGAAATCGAGGTGACCCGTGCCTGAATTCGTCAACGGCCTGCAGATCCGTAAGCGGCTCGGGCCGAGCGCCTGGTCGGCGCCCATTGTGTATGGCCCCGAAGGGTTCGCATTCAAGGCGCGCGACGACAGCGGCCACATCGTCGTCACGGGCTGGACCGAGCCCGACGGCATCGACTGGATCCACGCGTCCATGTCTCGCGCCAACGGCGTGCCGTCCTACGAGGACCTGAAGCTGCTGCACAGCGCCGTCTGGCCGGACGGAAACGCCTACCAGTGCTTCGTGCCACCGGACGACCACATCAACATCCACGAACGCGCCCTGCACCTGTGGGGCCGCGCCGACGGCACCCGTGTCCTGCCGAACTTCGGGAAAGGGGGAACGATCTGATGAGCCGCACCGCCACGCACCGGCCAGCCAAGCGCCGCCGTCGCTTCAAGCACGACGACCACGTTGCCGTCGATCTCTTCAGCGGGTTCGGCGGACTTACCCGCGGTATCGAGCAGGCCGGGTTTACGACGATCATGGCGGCGAACCACAAGCGCTACAAGGTCGAGGTGCACGAAGCGAACCATCCTCACGCCGAACACTGGATCGCCGATCTCGTTGACCCGGAGGCCGCGGACTACCACTCAGCTCGCGACCTCCCGCCCGCTGATCTTCTCGCGGCAGGCGTCAGCTGCAAGAACCATTCGCAGGCCAACACCGAAAAAGCCTACGAGCAGCGCATGAATCTGTTCAACATGGACGATCCCGAATTCGAGGCGCGGGTCACGCGCAGCGAACGTGACCGGGCTACGGCGAACTGCGTGCTCCACTACGCGGCCGAGCACCACCCTCGTTTGATCATCGTCGAGTGCACCACCGAGCTCACGTCGTGGGGGCCCGCGCTTCCGAACAAGCCGTCGGTCGGCGACGGTTCGACCTACCGTTGGTGGATCAAGAAGTTCGAGGACCTCAACTACAAGCACAAGGTCCTGTACCTGAACTCGCAGTTCTTCGGCGTCCCGCAGTCCCGAGATCGCTACTACGGCGCCTTCTGGGACCGCAGCCTCCCGGATCCAGACCTGGAGCACCGGCCGGAATCCTGGTGCCACAACTGCGATACGACCGTGGAAGCCGTGTGGTCGTGGAAGACCGGCGTCCCGCCGACTGGGTCCGTGCGCTACGGCAAGCAGTACTTCTACACCTGCCCGCAGTGCCGCCGCGAAGTCGTGCCGCCGATGACGCCGAGTCTGCATGCGCTCGACCTGACCAATCTCGGCACGCGGATCGGTGACCGCAAGAAGCCACTCTCGGCGCCGACGATGGCGCGCGCCGAGCGTTGCAGGAAGCGGTTCGCCGAGTTCCCAGCGATCCTGATGCCAGCGAAGGCCGTGCACGGCTCGGAGCGTCACCCGTGGCAGCCGCTGGCAACGCAGACCAGCCAGCAAGAAACGGCGATACTGTCCACAGGCCAGGTGTTCGCGGCGCATCGGCACAACGGCGACGGGAAGCACCTCTCGCTGCCGATGGACACCGTCACGTCGACGCACGAGAAGGCGGTCCTATTCGCGGCGGTGAACAACTACCAGGGAGCACCGCGCGGCCTCGGCGAGCCACTGCCGACCCAGCTCGGTTCCGAAACGCTCAGCCTCGTGTCCGCCGGCGTGCTGCCATACCGCAAGCACACCATCCCGACGTTGCACGGCGAGCCGATGCCGACCGTCACCTCGGACCAGATCCCCGGCCTGCTTTCGGCGGCTTGGATCAAGCAGAACGGCACCAGCGCGGACGCCACCGCCGCCCACCCGCTCATAGATCCGCTGGGCACCCTGACCGCCAGGGATACCACCGCACTGGTCGCCGCTGATTGGCGCGCTGCTCTCGCGGATTTGAGCCTGGACGATCTCCACTTCCGGATGATGCGGGAGTACGAGATCGGCCGCGGATGCGGTTTCGACGTTCCCTTCCTGGACCACCCGGGCACGTTCATCGTGTGGGGCAGCGCCCGCGACCAGACGGACGGATTCGGCAACGCCGTCAGCCCGTCGGTTGGTGAGTGGATCGGCACGAGGATGCGCGCCAGCCTTCACCGAACCGAGTTCGCCGCATGAACCCGCAGCGAGGTGTTGTGTGACCGTTCAGCTGCTGCCCTGCTACGTCCGGGGCATCACCTTCGCGCCGGAGCCACTCGACACTGCCCCCAGCTACGTTCGCTCACGCGATGCGAACCGGTGGCACCGACCGCGGTCAGGTTGGCGCTTCGCCAAAGATCGGGTCGCAATCAGGTACTGGTGCGGGGCGGATGCGTCGGACTGCCTTGGTGTCGAGGAGACCCCTGTCGGCGATGACGTCTGTGGCACCTGCGAGGGTCGGTTTCAAGCCCAGCAGGACGGCACACTCGTCTTCACGCCGCGGTCGTCGCTGCCGCCGCGGATCTGCCCGGCGACCGGCGTGCAGAACCCGGCGTGGATGCGGCCGACGAGGTCGTTCCCGTGCCTGGTGTGCGGCGAGGACGTGACCGCGCCGCCGATCTCCAGGTACTACTCGGGGCGGCACATCATCCGTCACAAACCCGGACCGGGCCTCATTCCGCCGCCGTGCCGGGTGCACGGATGGTTCTACCTCCGGCTCGTCGACGGCCGGATTGTGTGCGCCTGCACGATCGACCTCGGTGAGGTCGCGTGAGCCGGTACATCAGCGACACCCCGCGCGAGAAGACGATCCTCGGCATCGAGGCCACCGTCGAGTGGGTCGAGGCGCAGAAGCGTCCATTCACGACACACGACGCCATGGACGGCGCCCAGTTCCCCGGGCACGGCTACTCGCAATGCCCGACCTGGTCGACGGTGTACCGCACGATTCGCGACCTCGAGCACTACGGCCTGATCGTGCGCGTCAACCACCGCGACGCGAAACCTGCTCTGTGGACCACCATCGACCGGAAGGAGCCCCTCGATGGACGAACTGCTCGACCGAATTGACGCGCTCACCGACCCGAAATGCGGCTGGTGCCGTGAGGCGCTCGCCGCCGACAGCGCGTCGGTCGACTTTTGTTCACAGGACCATCAACAGCTGTGGATGGCGCAGCGTGGCGATCCTCTTCCTGAGTACAGCCCGACCGAGCTGTTCCTGATCCGCGTCAGGCGGAGGTATCAGGCCTACGCGCAGATCATCATGCGTGTCGACGTGTCGGTGCTCCAGCACGCGGTCGAGGCGGCGAGCCTGGCAGTGCTCCAGTTTGGCCAAGCGCTTCGCCCGCCGATGTCTTCTCGACGCCAAGGCAGCACCCCGAGATTCGTCATCCTCGACGAGCTGGCTCAGTCCCAGCGCGACCCCGAGCCGGATTCGCGCGCTCGGCGAATGCAGGCTGCGCTCGGTGCGCGCCGCAACCGAAACACCGGGCCCGCGCAGAAGATGCGCGTCCCCAAGCGACTCGACGGAAAGGCACGCCGATGACCAACATGTGTGCGACCGCGTGCGGCCAGCCATCCGAGACCGAGCTGTGCGGCGCGTGCTGGACGCTGCTCGAGCGGGAGCTCGGCGACGTGAAGTGGCTGTGCGAGCAGCTCGACGTCACCTTCACCCGCCAAGCCAAGATCACCAGCGGGGGCATCGGGTTCGTCACCGGCAACCCCGAGACCGCGCTGCCGCTGCACCTCGGCGCGTCCGACACCTTCGAGCAGCTGCGTGACCTGCTCTCGTCGTGGGTGCGGGACCTGTGGGAGCACCACGCCGTCCGCTGGACGGTGTGCCAGGTGTGCGCGGCCGAGTGCCGCGACGGCAAGCAGGAGCACCGGCTGCCGACGTGCCCCGGGACGTGGGACACACACGTCGACCCGCTCGACATCGCGATGCACCCCGTGCCGCTGTCCCGCTGGATTATCCGGCACCCCAGCTGGGTGCAGTCGCATCGCGCCGCGTTCGAGCTGTGGGACGAGCTCACCGCGGTCATTCGTCGCGCGCGGCGGGTCGTCTTCGGCCCGCAGGAGCGCGTCTACCTCGGCCCGTGCATGGCCGCGAGCCTCGCGCAGCCCGACGAGCCCGAGTCCGAAGAGGAAGTCCTGTGCCCGGAAGACCTCTATGGCATCCCGGACCGAGCGACCGTCGTCTGCCCGACGTGCGGCATGGAATGGAGCATGGCGGACCGCCGGCAGTGGCTGCTGCACGAGGTCGAGGACCAGCTGCAGACGGCGACGGAAATGTCCCGCGCGCTGCCGACCTACCTGGACCAGCCGCTGACGGCGGCGATGGTCCGCGGCTATGCGGCGCGCGGCCGGATCCTGCCGCACGGGTACCGCCAGCGCGGCCAGCAGAGCGACCCGACGTACCGCGTCGGCGACGTGATCGACCTGCTCAACCAGATCAGGGCGGAATCCGCCCGCACTCAGGAGGCATCGTGAAACACCATGTGGCGAAGGTGAACGGGAAGACGAAGAACCCGCGGTGGCCGGTCGACCCGGTGATGCTGGAGCTGTGGCACGTGCCGCGCCGGTGGATGGTCGGGTTGGCGCTGGACGACTTCGACCCGGCTGAGGCCCGGCTGTCCGACGCGCGCGAGGCAGGGAATGGCTTAGCACGATCGACGAATCAGGGGGTGTCATGACAAGCGGCGAGCAGATCCGCGATGAACTGGCCGTTCTGATCAACGACCAGTACCAGGCCGTGGCTGGTAGATGCGATACCGGGCATGGGCTCACGGAGGCTAGGGCGGCCGCCGATGGGCTGCTGGCTGCCGGGTGGCGGCCAACGTCCTGCAAGGACTACGAGCAGAAGCTGGCTGCGTTCGACCGCGTGAAAGCGCGTTGCGAGGCGATCCAGGGCCATGATCGCTACGCGCTGGTGAACATCAGCCAGATCGCCGACTTGTTGCGCCCAGACGGGCTGTGGCGTTGCTCGTTTGAGGAGCCCACCCGCGATGGCTGAACCCCGAGGCGAGTACGTCGAAATCGGCCACGCCATTCTTGCTTGCCCTCGCTGTGGCGCGCCTCGCCACGTCCCAGTTGAAGCGACATGCCGACCAACAGAAGGCCCCGACACCAAGACGTGGCGGGCCACCATGAACGGCGAAACGGTCGGGCAGATCTACCTTGCCGTTCGGCACCGGCCAGACGGGCATCGGTGTGCCTCGAACGCTCAGCCAGCTAAAGGGTTGAGCGTCGTGCGCGAAGGAGACGGACTGTGACAACGCAGAGGTTCGAGATCGTTGGCGACATGCTTGCCGAGTGGGTGGACAAGTGCACTTGTGGCAGCGGCGGCGATTTCCCGCACGAATCGGGTTGCGGGTTGGAGCCCGTCATCCCGCTGGCCAAACTGCTCACTCCGCCACGCGTGTTCTTCCCCGGCGAAACCGTGCCCATCGGCACCTTCATCGTCTCCAAATACGGCTCGGCGATTCGAGTGGACGAACACATGGTCCAGCAGAGCCATGGTGTCGGCGGCGCGGTGGTCGGCGCTGTATTCGTCGAGACCTTCCGGCCGAGCGCCGAGGAGTGGCAGGCCATTGTGGACCGCGCTCGCGCTGAACGAGAGGGCAGGTGATGGCCACCTACGAACGTAGAGAAGTCACGACGTATGCGGTCGAGTTCGTCGTGCCCGCGCCGTGGCCGAAAGGCGCGTGCTGGGTCGAGCTGACCAAGGCGATCAGCGCTGCGCACCAGGAACTCGTCGCGTCGAGGAAGCTCAAGAATTGCGAGGAAGCAGCCGACGACCTGATCCGTCTGATCCCCGGCGACGGGGAGATCATCGTCCGATTCGAGGAGGACGCGATCCGTGCCTGAGACGCCTACGTCGATCGATTCGAGGTGCGGTACCTACGGCGGCTACCAGGCACACTACAAACGCAGCGAGAAGCCGTGCCCGGCGTGCAAACATGCGTTCACGGTCTACATGGGACGCTGGCGTGTCCGCTCCGGCCGCACCAAGAACGCCCTCGTTCCGTACGACGTCCTCGGCGCTCTTCTCGCTGCGGTGCCGACCGAGTTGGAGGAGTGGGCAGAGGCGCGCCTGGGTGATGCCGTGGTAACGCGTGCGCTTGAAGAAGCAGAGAAGACGAGTGCTGCATGACCCAGACACAGGAAGAACTGATCGAGAAGGCCAGGCGCGTTGTCGTCGAGACACTGGGGAACGACCCGTTCAACGCTGGCTTGGACGCAGACGCAGCTGATCTAGTGGATGCGCTTGCGCGCGACGGGCTGCTGGTCGACGTCGAGCAGAGCGTCGAAGTGGAGAAGCTGAAGGGTTTGCTGGAGCAAGAGTCCCGCGACCATGACTGGGTGCTTGCCCGAATCCGGCAAAGCCTTGGTACGCCGGACGGCCGAGCTATCAGCATCCACGCTCGTGAGGTCGCGACCGATCTGCAAACGCTTCGAGAGCAGGCGGCTAACGCCTTCGCCGACACCGCGCAGCTGAAGGCGATGTTTGCCGACGGCGGCGCAATGAACCTGGAGATGGTGCCACCGCACGAGCTCGTCGTCGCCTGGGTACGTGCCGCTCGGCACATGCTCGGTGAAGCCCCGAACTACAGCGAGACACCGGTTTCGATGGAGGTGAAGGCTGCGGGCGAGACCGAGCGGTTCATCTTCACCGTGCAGCGGGAGAACGGGCTTACCCCGCACCAGGCTCGCCGCCAGGCCGAAGCCGAGCGGGACGAGCTGAAGGCCCGTGTCGACCAGCATGAGGAGTTGCTCGCCTACCTGTGGCTGTATGTGAAGTGGCGCTACGTCACCAAGCAGCTGACCACCGAACAGAAAAACCTGTGGGCGGACGCCATCGAGAAGATCTCCGAACGCGAACATCCGGGCGAAGGCACGGCCGCCGACCGGTGGTGGCAAGACGACCAGCCCACGCCGGGTGAGGCGAAGCCGAGTCCCGTTTGCCCCTGCTTTGCCTGTGTGTCGCCGACCTGGGGTGACATGGAGAGCTACATGGTCGTGTGCGAGACGTGCGGCAACAAGCGCTGCCCGCACGCCCGGTTCCACGGTAACTCCTGCACTGGCTCCAACGAGCCTGGACAGGCGGGCAGCGACTACCACAACGCGTGGAAGCGAGCCGAGTGCGAGTGCACGCGGTGCGATGTAGCTTCGCCACGTACTTCGCCATCCACTGTGGACAGTGGCGAAGCAGTGGCGAAGCTCCAGTCGGACGATCCGGGTTGACGTCGTACCGGCGGTGCAACGTCAGCGGCTGCATCCTCGACGCAGCGAACGGCACCAATCGTTGTCTGCCGCACGCGCACAGGACGGCCATACCGGGGGAGCCGTCCCACGCGCCGTTCCCCGGCAGCCAAGCCGCCGAATTCGCCGCCCGAGTGAGATCATGACCAGGCTAAAGCGTCGCTCGACGTGGCTACCGTCGACCTAATGCTGATCATCCTGTCCACATGCCTTCCTTAACGAGCTAGGAGGTGAGGGGGACTAACGGAAGGATGATCAACATGTTGTACAAGGCGGACCCTGAAATCACCGTCGTCTACGGACCCACCTTGACCCAGGCCGACGTCGCCCGCGCCACGGCCGGCGTCGACAGGCGCGACCCGATCGCGGTGGGCGACGCGCTCGACCGCTTCGAGCAGAACCGCGAAGCCGCGGCGCGGCAGTAGCTCGACGACGAACGGCCCCCGGCTCAGGCCGGGGGCCGCTTGCTGCCTAGCCGATCTTCCTATTGAGTCGGCGCGGCTAGCTGCCGCTGGACCACTGGTCGCGGATGTCGTCGGCGGTCTCGCGAAGGTGCTGCGCCGCAGGGCTCTGGTCGTTCGGGTCGGAGTTGCCCGCCGCACGCACCACCTCTTCCTCGTTGTCGCGTTTCTGCTGGGCCATTTCCTCGGCCCGCTTTTCGCTACGTGACGGCATGAGGTCAGCCCTTTCCGGTCAGGATCTCGACGTGCGGCTTGAGCTCGTGGCACGGCGACGTCGTGCAGTCCTCTTCGTCGGCAGCCGCGCGGTATGTCACCTGGTGGTCGACCACCTCGGTGACGTTGTAGACGTTGTCGCTGAACGTGAACGCGATACGTTGTCCTGCCTCGAATTCGCACGGCTCGGCAGGGGGCACGTCGGGCACAGTGATTCTCCTTCTGGTGTGGGTTCTGGCGAATGGGAGCTATCGTCAGCGGGGGGCTCGATGCGGGTTGAGTGCCGCGAACATCGCCTCGAAAGTCGGCACCGGCTGGTCGCGGAACTGCTTGCCGGTCGCGAGGTCCAGGTGGCCCCAGTTGCCCAACTCGCCGCGGTCGCAGTCCATCAGGCTCATCGTCGCGGGCACCAGCACGTCGAGAACCTCGTGGTACGTCTCGTGGTCAACGGCGTTCACGCCGGGGCTCTCGTGGACGACACGCGGCGTGATCAGAACTTCGGCGCGGCCGGTCTCCGGATCGACGTTCGTGCGCTCGTAGCGGGCCTCGGCGTACGCGCCACGCAGCAGGTGACCGCGGAACTGCGACCAGCGGTGGTTGTGCGGGATCTGCTGGTCTTCGCCGCCGCGCACGTCCGGCCTGAACCAGATGTTCAGCTTCACTGTGGCCTCGACGCCGTTCAGCAGCGTGAGCTCGGACTTCGAGATCTCGCCGTCGAGGTCGGGGATGTGGAGCCAGTGGGCCGGGTCGGTGAAGCGTTCCCAGGTGAGCTGGCCGACGTGCGGCGTGTGCTCGGCGACGCCGGCGGCGGCCAGTTCGTACATCGTCTCGTCGAGGGTGAGGCCGGGGATGGGTTCCACAGTGATCATGCGGGGTTCCTTTCTAGTTGAGATCGTCGTCGGTGTCGGGTGGCGGGTTTTCGGGCGTGTAGCGGAGAAGTTCGGTCTCGGTGCCGGTGACCGGATCGACGTCCAGTACCCACGCGGTGCGGCCGGTGTCATCCATGCGGGCCATCTGGCGGGCCAGGAGCACCGCTTCCCGCTCGTGGAGCCGGGCGCGGCGCTGCACATCGGTTGGCAGGTGCGGCCACTCGAAGCAGGTGCGGTACCGGCGGGGAAGGCCTTGGAGCGGGTTCACGAGTCGGTCGGCGCGGCTTAGAGGGTCGAGCCGCGGCCGACGGCGGGCCAGGGCTTGAGCGCCGGGGTGCGCGCGGCGTGGTCGAGGAGTGCGCGGCGCTGCGTCTCACCCATCAGGTCGCGCACCTCGACGTCGACGCCGTCGTTGTCGGGCGCGTCGACCGGGGCGTCGAGGTTCAGCAGCGCGTCGTCGAGCCGCTCGCGCAGCTCGGCGTCGGAGAGGTTGGTCAGTGAGGTGGACAGGGTCATCTCGATCTCCAATCTGGTCAGCGATCATTTCAGATTCGGGACAGGTGGCGACGGCGTCGCGTGTGGACGGTGAAGTGCCTCCCGGGGGATTCGATCCCCGGCGTCACACCCGGCGGGCGGGAGGCTGTTGTTCAGTGCTGCGGTCGGTCGCGGGTAGCCGCCTTGGCCTCTCGGGCGTCGGCGAGCGCGATACGGCCATCGAGCCGGTTCAGACGCTCGGTGAGCGCGGCGTAGCGCTGTAGGTCGCGGTCCATCTGCTCGAACCGGCGGCGTCCAGCGTTGCGAGCGGCGCGCGAGCGCGAGTTCGGCGACAGGTTGGCCATGGCCCGATCTGCGGGGCCGTCGTCGTTGAACACGTCGAGCCGGGCCTGCACCTGCGCGCGTTCCTCTCGCAGCGACGCGGCCGAGCGGTAGAGGCGTGGCGTGCGCGGCCGCTTGGGCGTTGGCGCGGCGGCTGGCAGGACCACGAACGCTTCGTCGCCATCGCGGATGAACCACTCCAGCAGCGGCGGGAAGCTGCGGTTGCCGTCATAGCGCGCGATCCAGGCTGCCTGGCGGGCGAGCAGGATGTCCATGTACTGCTCGCCGGTGACCGGCTCGGTCAGGTCGGTGGGCTCGGTGCCAAGCATCTCGGTGCTCCTGTCTGGTGTGGAGGCGGGAAGGGCCCGGCCGCCCATCTCCTGTCTGGCGTGGACGGTCGGGCGGCGATGGAACTGCGCGAGGTGGTGCCCCCGAGCCGGGGGCGGGTCGGTCAGTGGCCGTAGTGGTCGAGGAACTTCTGGACGCTGCCGAACGTCGTGGCGATCTTGGCGATGACGTTGGCCTCCGGGGCTCGCTCGGCGCCGACGTAGCCGAGGTCGCGCTCCAGCACGTCGCGCATGTCGGCGAGTGCGGCGGGGGTGATCTCCGGGGTGGTGGTGGTCTGCTCGGTCATCGTGTCCTCCGTTGCTCGCTGCCTGTGGGTACAAATGTACCCCCATGCGTGGCCACGATGCAAGAGGGAAGAGGGGACAAATGTGGGCCAATATGGGGGTACACTTCGCGGATGCCTGCAGAGAAGATGGAGCCGTTCAAGTTCCGCGTCCGGCCCTCGATGCTCGACCAAGCCCAACGCATCGCCGACGCCCGCGGCGACAACCTGTCCGAGATCCTGCGCGACAGCCTCAAGGACTACATCCGCGAGAACACCCACCTACTCAAGGACGGCGAGGTCGGCGACGGTGGCTGAGCGGTACCCGCTCGGCTACCGCTACCTCGACGACGCCGGCGTCGAACTGATCGTCGCCGAGCAGTTGGACGGCGACCGATACACGGTGCGCACGGCGGACTGGCAATGGCGAGACGCCGTCGAACATGCCGAAATAAAACGTTGTCGGCCCGTCCATCGACACTCGCTCTACCGGATCGGCGCGCGCTACCGGCTGCCAGAGGTGGCCGGCGTGTTCGAGATCGTCGAGTACAAGCCGAATGTCAGCTCGCCCCAGATCGACTACCGCGTCCTTAACCTCGACGCCGACCACGACACCGTCGAGGCACACCAGTACCTGGCCGGACGCGCACAATTCCTCAAGGAGGAAACCGAACGTGGCTAACCCGAGACGGCTGCAGATGTGGCTGCTCAAGTGGGCCAAGCAATGGCCGATCCTGCTCGTCGCGGCATCGACCATCCTGATCGTCGTTTCGTTCCGTTTCCTGCTCGGAGCGACCGACTGGGCCGGGCTCGGTCAATGGGTCGGCGGACTCGGCGCGTTCTTCGCGGCGTGGGCGGCGCTGGACATCGCCAAGGGCGAGGCGCGTCGCGAAAATGCCAGGGAAGCCGAGCGGTTGGCTATCCAGACCTACTACGTCTCGGGGGCGTATGGCGGCACAACAACCGAAGGTCGCGCGCGGGTCGTTGTCGACAATCACTCAACCGAACCCATCCTGAACGTTGAATTCGTGAAGGTCCACTCAGACACCTATGGCCCAGTCGAGTGCTCACGCTTCGTCGAGCGGACCGACGTTCTCCTGCCTGGAAAGCAGTGGGGGCTGTGGGTGATACCTGCGAAAGCCCCACTCTCGATCATGTCCAGTGGCCACGTCGAGATCGAGATCGAGTTCAATGACCTCGGCGGCACGAGGTGGCGGCGGGTCGGGGAGCGCCCGCCGGAGGTCGCATCGTGATTGAGGCGCCTTTCAGGATGGCCAGAAACTGCGACTGTTGACACCCTGCTAGCACGCGTGTTCGACTCCAGCGGCTGGCCGGGCACGCCGTTTCCCCGGAAGCCCGGCCAGCGCCGCCCCCACGCTGGAGACCCGCTATGCCCATTCGAGCAGTCCACACGCTCACCCGCGAAGTCCGCGGCTGGCGCCACCCGCTGGACGCCGAGGCCTACTTTGCCGAGCACGACCGCGACCAGTGGATCATCACGGAGGAGATCTGGCGCTGCGACGGCCTCGGCCAGCCCGCGCTCCTGCCCGACGGGCGCTCGACCGCCGGACCTTACTACGACACCGAAGACGGCCAGCCCGCGTTCTAGGAACCGTTCGTGCGTTCGGCCGAGCGAGGACGTTGCAGTCGGCGTCGGGACCTGGCGATCGCGTCGTCAAGCTGCCTGTCTGGATTGCCAACGCCGACCCGTCGCCAGCGGAGGCCGACCGCGTCCGTGAACTCGATCGTGATGAGCGTTCCTTCGGGCAATGCCTCGCGGTCTTGCCCAGGTGCGGGTGTGATCAACGTCTGCAGCTCGACCCGATCGCCGGGACCCAGCACATCGGACACGTACAGCGGACGTTTGCTGTCGAACTCGTCGATTCCGATCGTGATCACGAACCCGGGCTCGGCCGTCCCGTTCAGCTTTGACGGGACCACTGAGACCAAGGACACCGCCGACACGGGGAAGGCGCTGTGGTTCTCAATCACGATCCCCGGGACGTTGCTCTCGACCTTCTGTGCCCCCGCCCGTGTCAGCCGGGTGCTGACCGTCTTGATCAGGTCGCGGCCGACCGTGACCAGCCGGGCCTGAGCTGACTCCTGGTCCCGGCGCTCACGGTCGCGAAGCCGTCCATCTCGCATCGCGATCGATAGGGCGACGATCACCGCGGCGATAGACCCGATCGCGCCTGCCCACTGGCCCCAGCCGGCGAAGACATCGGCGTCGATTCCGAACACGGTCGCGGCGAGCGGCATGTCGGTTCCGGTGAAGGTGGGAGGCGGCGTCAGCATCGCCGGATCGTACCTGCGAGACCCTTCCTGAACGGTTCCGGAACCCTTTGCCAACCACAAGATCTTGTAGTCGCATACCCTTCCGAGACCCTACGCATACCCTTCGAGAACCCTCCGAAATCCATACCCTCTCGATACCCTTCGCGAACCCTGTCATGGTTATGGCTAGGGAAGTGGATCTCTTACGTCTCGTAGGTGGTTTCTTTGGGGGGTCGCGCACGCGCGCACACACGCGAGGCCCCGTCGGCTCCGTCACATCCGCCACGCCAGCCCCACGCCCAACTTGACAACCGACCTGGGCGAACGCACTATGTTGCCAAGATGTCGATCAGTGGGTCCGAAACCTGATCCATCACCCAGACCCCGAGCCCACCCGGCCGGGGTCTTCGCACATCCACGGGAGGCGCACCGTGGCCACCACGATCCACCGCTACCGCCTCAAGGTCGTCGACGAGCAGACCGTCCCGATGCCCGCAGGCGCCGAGGTTCTTCACGTCGCCCACCGCCCGTGGTCCCAGCTCCCCGACATCGACGTCTGGGCACGCGTCGACAGCAGCCAGCCAGACACCCCCCGCACCTTCCGCATCGCAGGCACCGGGCATCCCCTCGACGACCGCCCGCACCACCACCTCGGCAGCGCCCTCCTACCCGGGCAGCACGCCGTCTTCCACGTCTTCGAGATCCTGAGCTCGAACGACACGACCTGACCGCCATGCCGGTCATCACGTGCAGCAAACCCGGCTGCCCCACCCCCGTCGACCACCGCGGCCCCTGCCCCCGACACAGCGCCATGGCCAACCGCCACCGCGCACGCACCACACCCACCAAACGCACACGCGACTGGACCGAGATCAACCGCCGACGCCGAACAGTCGCAGCCCACCGAGCCGAACACGGCGACTGGTGCCCCGGCTACCGCGTCCCAGCCCACGCGAGCAGCGACCTCACCGCAGACCACGTGACACCCATCGCCAAGGGTGGCCACCCCCGCGGCCCCCTCTCGGTCCTCTGTCGCCCCTGCAACAGCCGCAAGGCAGCACGCTGACCAGCTGCAGCAAGCGCGACGCAGGCACAGTGAGCACCAGGTCAGGGCAGGCAGCAGCAGGCAGGGCACAAGGGCAACGCGATCATCGTTAGTTGATCACCAATGATGATCATCCACAATGGATGAACAAATGTATAAAGATGATCAGCAAGCAGACCCAGGGGGTGCCCCCTCCCCCCACCGACGCGCCCATTCGCCCCGGGCAAGGCACACGTACGGGCGGACGACTTTTCGAGTTTTCGGACGGCGGTGATCAAGATGGAGATCGACCACCACAGTCCGCGCGCTGTCTCCGTGCTGCTGTCCGGCGCGCTCACCAACCTCGGCGTGATCCAGCCGCCGGACCTGCGCGGCCCGGTCGGAGACATCCTCCGAGCTGGCATCGAGATGTGCGTGACGTCGCGCCCGTCGCTGCTCGGCCTGCCGATCGAGAACACGATCAGGCTGGCTCACGCCGTGATGAACGCCGCGGCGTTCCAGGACGACGAAGAGGCTGGCCGCTGATGGGCTCGCGGTCGACCTACCTGAGCCCGCCCGATCTTCGCCGCCTG
This sequence comes from Amycolatopsis sp. NPDC059657, assembly GCF_042734395.1. NCBI lineage: Bacteria > Bacillati > Actinomycetota > Actinomycetes > Pseudonocardiales > Pseudonocardiaceae > Amycolatopsis > Amycolatopsis sp. NPDC059657. The sequence continues at coordinate 46,607 of NZ_JBHWEB010000044.1, forward strand.
GACTGGGCATGCCGGCCGATCACCGCCGCATTCGGCAGGCCGCCGTACCTCGTCGGCTCGGCGCTGACCCGGCCGGACTACCGGGACATCGACGTGCGGCTGATCCTCGACGACGAGGTGTTCGACCAGCTCGTGCTGAACGACGAAGTCCACCTGCTGCTGAACATCGCACTCGGCGACTTCGTGGCCAAGTCCGCGAACTTGCCCGCGCCGGTCGACTTCCAAATCCAGTCTCGGACCGAGGCCAACGTTCCTGAGCACGGCGGCCGGAACCCGCTGGGCATGCGATAGCGGAGGTGATCATGGGAGCGCGAGGGAAGCCCCCGGCGCCGACCGCGCTGAAAATCCTCCACGGCACCAAACCGAGCAGGATCAACCAGAACGAGCCCGTCCCGGACACCGCAACCGTCGTGCCACCGCGGGAGCTCGACCACCGAGCTCAAGAGATCTGGGACCGGCTCGCCCCCGACCTCATCCGCAAGGGAGTCCTCACCGCCTGGGACGTCGACAGCTTCGCGACGTTCTGCACCATGGTCGTCGTCAACCAGGACGCCACCCGCGACGTCGAGCAGAACGGCACCAGCATCACGACGCTGGTCCGCGAAACCCACGACGGCACCTGCATCTACGACCTGCGCAAGAACCCCGCGTGGCAGGTCGCCCGAGAATCCGCGACGCTCATCGTCACCCTCGGCGGCCGGTTCGGGCTCAACCCGTCCGACCGCTCGCAGCTGTCCCTGCCGCCGGTCGAAGAGTCCGGCAAGGGAGCTGAGCGGCTCCTCGGCTGAGGACCGGAGGCGTCACCATGGCCCCTCCGATCTGCGGGCGCGTGCTCGACGACATCGAGTGCACCGAGCGCGGCGACCACTTCTGCGAGCCACGCGCCAGGCACGCCGAGCTGTTCTTCTCCGAAGTCCTCGTCCACACCAAGGGCGTCTGGGCACGGAAGAAGTTCCTGCTCGCCGACTGGCAGGCACACGAGATCATCCGCCCGGTGTTCGGTCCGGTCCGCTGGTCCGACGAGTTCGACCGCTACGTGCGAGTCATCCACATCGTGTGGATCGAGCTCGCCCGCAAGCAAGGCAAGTCCGAAATCCTCGCCGGGATCGCGCTCTACATGCTGTGCGCCGACGGCGAGGACTCGGCCGAGATCTACGGCGCCGCGTGCGACCGCGACCAGGCCCGCAAGGTGTTCGACGTCGCCGCGCGAATGGTGCAGCTGTCGCCACTGCTGTCCAAGCGGCTGATCATCAAGAAGCACGAGAAGCGCATCGTCGACGAGAAGACCGGGTCCTACTACGAGGTCATCGCCGCGGACGCCGCCGGTAACCTCGGCCACAACCCGCACTGCATCGTCTTCGACGAGGTCCTCACCCAGAAGAATGGGGACCTGTGGGACTCGCTGCGCACCGCCATGGGAACCCGTTCCCAGGCGATGATGGTCGCCGCGACGACGCCCGGCGACGACCCGTCGTCGTGGTGCGGCGGCATGCACGACGAGATGGAACGCGTCGCCGAGCAGCCCGACCGGGCGCCGCATACACACGTCTTCCTGCGGAACACACCGCCGGACGCCGACCCGTGGGACGAATCGGGCTGGAAGTTCGCGAACCCCGCGCTCGGCGAGTTCCTGTCGTGGCAGGCACTTCGCGAGGAAGCGCAGGAGGCGCGCAACGACCCGGCGAAGGAAAACTCGTTCCGCCAGTACCGGCTCGCGCAGTGGGTGCGGCAGAAGTTCCGCTGGATGCCGATGCACCTGTACGACGAGTGCGCTGGCGACGTGTGGCTGAAGCCGGACTATCACCGCTCGCGGCTCGTTGGGAAGCCGGCGTGGGCAGGGATGGACTTGGCGGCGAAGTTCGACCTCACCGCCTGGTGCGTGCTCGTTCCGGAAGACCGCTGGGTTCACGCCATGTGGAGGTTTTGGCTGCCGGAGGATGCGCTGCCCGAGCTGGACAAGCACAACGACGGCAAGTTCACCCGCTGGGCCCGCGAAGGCTGGATCACGATCACCGAGGGAAACGTCGTCGACTACCAGCGGATCTACGCCGACGTCGAGAAGGACGCGAACGACTTCGAGCTCGTCGCCGCGGACGCCGACCAGTGGTCGATGGCGCCGGTCATCCAGGAGGTCGAGGCACGCACCGGTATCTGGGAGATCGAGTCGTACAACAACACTTACCAGTCCATGACTCCCGGCATGGACGAGCTGATGGCGCTGGTCAAACAGAACCTCCTGATGCACCACGGGAACCCGGTAGCGCGCAGCTGTTTCGACCAGGTCGAGGTGCGGAAAGCACCGTACAACCCGGAGTTGATCCGGCCGGACAAGCCGGAACGCAGCAAGACCGGTAAGCGAATCGACGGCGTGCCCGCCGCAGCGATGGCGTGCAACGCGATGCTCCGGTCGCCGCTTGCTGAAACTGCGCCGCCGGAAAGCCGCAAGATCGTCGTTTCGAGCAGGGGGAGGTCCGCGTGAAGCTGTCCGACCTCACACCCGAGCAGTGGTACGGGCGGCTCAAGGACCGCGCCGAGCAGCAGCGCGAAGACGCGGTCCTGTGGTGGAAGTACATGGACCTCGAGCAGGACCTCGTGTACGTCGCGCGGATCATCGCCGAGCAGGACGGCCGGTTCCCGCCGATGCTCATGCCCTGGTCCGAGCTCGTGATCGAGTCCGTTGTGGAACGGCTCCGGCACGAGGCGTTCCTCTCCGGCGAGCAGCCCGTCGACGAGCTCAACCAAGCCTGGCAGGCCAACGACCTCGACGAGGCCAGCGACGAGGCGCACATCGCCGCCGGCGTCGGCGGCCTGCAGTACGTCATGGTCGGTCCGGACGGCCCCGGCGGCGGACCGATGGTCACCACCGAATACGCCGACGAGGTCGCCGTCGAGCTTGACCCGCGGACCCGGCAGCCCATCGTCGGTCTCAAGCGGTGGCAGGAAGACAACTTCGAAGGCGGCAACACCGAGCGCGCCGCGCTCTACATCCCGACGTTCCCGACCGTCACGGACGGCGCGTTCGGGCCATGCCGCGTGTACGAGATGAACGACAAGGGGAAGTTCGAGCAGCTGCCCGACCTCGGCAACTGGTCACGTGTGATCGCCAACGACCGCAGCTTACCCAGCGTGCCGCTCGTACCGATGCGGTCGAATCCCCGCCGCGGCCGGTACTTCTCGGACTTGAAGCAGCTGCAGCACGGCCTCGACGGTGCTAACCAGACGATGACGAACATGATGGCCGGCATCGAGCACCACGCCGTCGGTCGCAAGTGGATCGTCGGCGCCACGGCGAAAGACTTCGTCGACGAGAACAACAAGCCGATCCCGCTGTGGAAGGTCGCCACCGGAGACGTCTGGGGCATCCCTCACGCGAAGTCGACAGTCCGCGGCGAGACCGCGCCACCGATCCAGGTCGGCCAGTTCTCGGCCAGTGACCTGCGGAACTTCCACGAGAGCTATAAGGTCCTCGCGCTCACGGTCGCGTCGAAGTACGGGATGCCGCCTAGCTACATGGGCTACTCCAGCGAGAACCCGCCGTCGGCCGAGTCAATCCTCTACGCGCTCGAGCGGCTCGTGCTCCGCACCGAGAAGCGTCAGCTCTGGTACGGCGGTGCGTGGAACCGAGCGGCCCGGATCCAGTGGGCGATAATGGAGAAGGACCCGAACAGGATCGCGTCGATGGAGTCGAAGTGGCGCAACGCCGCCACGCCGACGCTCGCATCGCGGATCGACGCCGCGGTGAAGGCGGTCGGTGGCGGTGTCATCGACAACGAGCAGGCCTGGACCGACATCGGGTACAGCGAGCAGACCAAGGCCGGGATGCGCAAGCGCATGGCCGACCGTGCCGCGGACTTCCGGCGCGCGGCGAACGACCTCCGCAACCTCGACGTCGGCGTCGGCGTGAACCCGGATCAGCCCGCCGAGCCGGGAGTGACCGATGTCCCTGCCGCCGTCGGTGCTTGATATCGCCCGTCCCTACGCCAACCGTCAGACCGCGCTCGCGCAGGAGGCGCTCGCGGTGCTCGGACCGGCCACCCGCGCGGGCGCATCGAACCCGACGCGGTGGCGTAACGCGATCGCCGACGCGGCCGAGAACCTCCTGGTGCTGCAGGTCGCGACGACCGAGGACGCCGACCGATACGTGACCGCGGTCCTCGAGGAACAGGGCGCGACCGTACTCGCCGGGCCGGAGGTCAACACCGAGGGGTTCGCCGACATCACCGAGGGCGGCGGGTCCTGGCTGAAGAACCTGATCTACGCGCCGATCTCGGTGGCGAAGGCCGCGCGAACGCTCGGCTCCGACGAGGCCCGCCGGAACGCCGACCTGGTCGCGATGTCCATCGTGCTCACCGGCATGCAGGACACCGGCCGAGCGGCGGCGGCCGCCGCGATGACGAGCCGTGGTGCGAATCGGTACGTGCGGATGCTCAACGGCAAGTCGTGCGCGCGGTGCGCCGTGCTGGCCGGGCGGGTCTACAAGATCGGCGCGTTCCGGCGGCACCCGCGGTGCGACTGCCGGAACATCCCGGCTGCCGAGGACGTCGCGGGGGACTGGACGACCGACCCGAAGGTCTACTTCCGGTCGTTGTCCACGAAGGACCAAGACCGGATCTTCACCTCGGGTGGCGCGCAGGCGATCCGCGACGGAGCGAATATCTCGCAGGTCGTGAACGCCCGACAGGGAATCGAGGTAGCCACTGCCTTCGGGCAGGAGGTCAAAGCCACGACCGTCGGCACCACGCGCCGGGCAACGTTCGGCGGCTACGAAATCCTCGACGACGGCACGTTCCGGAAGCGCGCCGACTCGGAGATGCGGCGTCGCCCGGGTAAGCGGAACTTCTTTGCGAAAGCTCCCCGGCTGCTGCCGGACGAGATCTACAGCCTGGCCGAGCAATTCGGTTGGGACAGAACGGAAATCCTGCGGCAGCTACGGAGATTTGGATACCTGCTCTGACCTGAGCAGGACAACGCCTCGGGATGGGGCGGACAGAGAGAAGGTGGGCGGGATGCCCAAGGAAAACATCACCGACACGGTCCAGCGGCGCTGGCGGGCCGAGGTTACGTGGCGCCCAGAGAGCCGGTTTTGCAGGGCTTGCGCGACGTCCTGGACGGCCTTCGTCGACGTCTGTGACTGCTCGGAGTACCAGCCGGGGGACGTGGTGGTCAGCTCGGGTCACGTGCAGCTCGCGTCCGTCAACCTCGACAGCAAGTTCGTGACGCCAGCGAACCCCGCCGACCCGGTGGGTGAGCCAGCGGAACCGTTCACTGGCTGGCGAGTGACGCTCGACCAAACCGCGATCGAGCGCACGATCGACGCGCTCGTCCGCGCTGGAACGCAGGCGTTCCCGGACTGGAAGCGCGACTGGTCGACTGATGGCTCCGCGACTCCGTAGGTTCACGATCTCGACGGACCGGATCGGACCCAGACGCTGGTGCTGGGTCCGCATCCATCCCGACGAGGCACACTTCGCCGCCGCAGCGAAACGCCTCGCGCCGTGGCACGACGAGCCTGGCTGGTGGGATGGCTGCCTCGGCTGCTTCCAGCCGACAGGTTGGATCGAGCACGACGACGGCGCCATCGAATACCCGCGCAACGGATTCGCCGGAACACTTCGGCTGATCGACGGCCACGTTACAAGCGAGATCGTCGCTCACGAACTCGTGCACGCCGCGGTCCAGATCTACCGCATGAACGTCAAGCGCGACGTTCGACTCAGCCGCGACTGTGGCCAACGCGAAGAAGAGCTCGCCTACATCTACGGCGAGCTCTACGGCTCCCTGATGAGCTACACAGATTTCCCCTGAGCCGCGATGGCCAGAGGAGAACACCCAGCTCTGACACGCGATGTGCGGAGCGAACGCCTCGACGCGCGACGCGCGAGACGACGACCATCCACGGAGGACCGCGCGATGCGGAACACCCTGCCCGAACACACCACCAAGCGGCACCCGATCACAGGCCAGCCGCTGACGGCGCTCGGCTACAAGAAGAACGGCTCGCCGATCTGGCCGATCCTCGGCGGTTCCACCCCCATCGGCACGCCACCGGCAGGCGCGACGCCACCGGCAGCACCGCCGACTCCGGCACCGCCCGCGACCCCGCCAGCAGCACCCGCTGCGCCCCCTCCCGCTGCACCGGCCGCTGGCGCGACGCCCACGCCACCCGCAGCGGATGCACTCGGCCCGGCAGGGCTCGCCGCCTTGGCCGCCGAGCGCGAGAAGAACGCGGATCTGGTCCGGCAGCTCGCCGCCGCGACGGCAGCGCAGAACGCCGGGATGACCGACCAGGAGCGCACCGCAGCCGCGCTCGCCCAGATGCAGAAGGACCTGGCGTTCGAGAAGCAGGAGCGATTCCGCCTCACCGCCGCCAATACCCACAGCATCCCGGCCACGCACCTGCACCTGCTCACCGCGACCGACGAAGCCGGGCTCGAAGCCCAGGCCAAGACGGTCGGAGAAATGCTCGCGGCCATCGCGGCAGCAGCTGGAGGAACCCCGCCAGCTACGCCGCCCGGAACACCGCCTCCGGCGCCACTTCCCGGGCAGGGAACCCCACCCGCGCCTCCAGCGACCACGTCGGTCGCGTCAGGGCGCGAGCTCTACGCGCAGCGCAACCCACAGAAAACCTGACCCCGAAAGGGAAACACCATGGACCTGACCCAGCGGTCCGAGTCCTTCGCCGTGGACGACACGTCCTGGCTGGGCTCGCGCCACGGTGTCGGATCGTGCCGTTCGGTCACGCTCGACACCTCCGCATTCACGCCGTCGCTCCACTACCCGGACGGCTTCTTCAAGTCCGGACTGGCACTCGGCAGGATCACCGCCAGCGGGCTGTACGGCCCGTACGGCGGCACCACCGACGAGGTCCAGACGCTCACCGTCGGCGGCTCCGGCCTGACCAGCTTCACGATCACGTGGAACGGCCAGACCACGAGCTCGCTCGTGGCTGCCGCGACCGCCGCTCAGGTTCAGGCCGCGCTCGAAGCGCTGTCCAACATCGGTGTCGGCGACGTCACCGTGACCGGCAGCGCGGGCGGCCCGTGGACCGTGACGTTCGGCGGCGCGCTCGCCGACACCAACGTCGCTGCGATGACCACAACGCCCACCGGCGGCACCGGCGTCGTCAACGTCGCGACCACGACCGCGGGCGGTGCTGACGGCTCGGCCGACGGTACCGAGGTGTTCGCCGGGTTCCTGATGTTCAGGGTGGCCGCTCCCGCATCGACGTCCACGGACGTCGTCGGCGCGATGCTCGAACACGGCCGCGTCGTCAACGCCAAGCTGCCGATCCCCGTCGACGCCGCCGGTCGCGCGGACGCCGCCGGCCGAATCATCTTCGAACTCTGAAAGGGGTGCTGTAAATGGACATCTTCAACGAATACATCACCCCGGCGCAGCTCACCGGCTACGCGCGAGCGGCGCTCGCCGACCGGCCGGAGAACGCGTTCCGGCTGGCGCAGTACATGCCGTACCGAGAGGTCAACGACCTCGTGTACCGGTACGACAAGGGCGCCGGCGGTCTCCTCGAGGCCGCGAACTACCGGGCGTACGACGCCGAGCCGGGCTTCGGGTCCCGCGAGGGCATCGAGCGCGTCACCGGCGAACTGCCGCCCATCGGGCAGCAGTACGTCCTCGGCGAGTACGACACGCTCCGGCTGCGCGCGAACGCCGACCAGGCGATCCGCGACCTGTTCCTGCGGGACGCCGAACGGATCGCACGACAGATCCAGACTCGGCTGGAGTTCGCCCGCGCCGACGCTCTGGTGAACGGCTCGGTCACGATCGCGGAGAAGGGCGTTCAGGCGACCGTCTCCTTCAACCGGTCGGGCAGCCACTCGGTGTCCGCGGCGATCGCGTGGTCCGACCACACGAACGCGACGGTGATCGACGACCTGCAGACGTGGGCCGACACGTACACCACGACCAACGGTGAGCGGCCGGGAACGATCCTGACCAGCACCACGGTCATCAACCACATGCTGCGGAACAAGCAGGTCGGTCTCCTGGTGTACCCGCTGGCCACGACCGTGCCGGGTCAGGTGACTCTCCTGCAGCTGAACCAGGTGCTGCAGGACTTCGACCTGCCGACCATCACCAGGTTCGACGCGCAGGCGAAGCGCAACGGCGTCGCGCAGCGGTTCATCCCCGCGGACAAGCTGCTGTTCCTCCCGGCCAACGGTTCGGACATGGGCGCCACGCTGTGGGGCACCACGGCCGAGTCCCTCGAGCCGGAGTACGGGATCGCCGCGAACGAGCAGCCGGGCATCGTCGTCGGCGCGTTCAAGCAGAAGGAGACCCCGGTTCGGGTGTTCACGATCGGCTCGGCGATCGCGCTGCCGATCCTGGCGCAGCCGGACCTGTCCTTCGTCGCGGACGTCATCTGATGGGCCGCCTGCGCACCACCGTGCACGTCACGGACGACGCAGGCGCCACCCACGTCTTCGGACCGTACTCCGCCGTGCCCGACTGGGCCACGGAGAAGATCACCAACCCGAAGGTGTGGGAGGTCGAGCCCGAACGCGGCCAGGCTTCCATCATCACCGAGCCACCGCCGGCCCCGCCCGCCGATCCGGTTCCTGCGGCCGCGGCCGATGAGGCAGTCCAGCAACAGCCGGTCGGCGATGGCGATCAGTCGCCTGCAGCGGCGCCGACCGAGCCGCTTCCCGAGCCGCCCCGCAGCGGTAAGGGATCCGGTGCCGACGCGTGGCGCGAGTACGCGATGAGCACCGGCTGGTTCGACTCGGTGTCCGAGGACGCCAACCGCGAGGAGATCATCGCCGCCGTCGACGAGCAGCGCGCCGCGATCGAAGCCGAGAAGGAGTGAGGTCTGGTGGCCACGTACGCGATCGCCACGGAAGTGGCCACCAGGCTCGGCCTCACCTTCGATGCAGTGCAGACCAATCAGGCCAACGCGCTGCTGGAGGACGTCTCCGCATTCATGCGGGCCCGCATCAGGAAGGTCGCAGGGGTCGATCTTGACGTCGAGATCGCGGCGGGTCGAGTTGATACGGCCGTAGCCAAGGGCGTGTGTTGCCAGGTCGCGATGCTCGCCATCGACGTCGCGGAGACCGGACCGGCCAAGCAGGGCGAGACCTATCCGGAGAGGTCGGTGCAGATCCGTGTCGGCGCTGCGGCCGAGCTCTACCTCACCGATACCCAGGTCGACCTTCTGACACCGACAACCACCGACGAACGCGGCAAAGCGTTCTCCGTCCACCCGGGATGACACATGCCTGACGAGAGCACGACCCCGATCCACGACCCCGGCCCGAGCGTTGCCGTCGTCTACGACGCGGACGGCGCCGAGCACTACGCGTCCCGCACCTCGAAGTTCGTCGTCGACGGCCTGGCGAACGGCACGCTGACGACCGAACCGCCGGCGCGCGAGGAGCCGCAAGAGGGAGGCGACCGTGAGGCTGGACCAGGTGGTGACGATCAGAAACCCGGTGGTCGGAACCGTAACCGACCCGGCAACGGGTCAGCAGATCCCGCTGCCGCCGGCGGAAACGCCTAACGTCGCGGCCCGTCTTTCCCAGGTGTCCATCAAGGACCACGGCTCGCAGGTCGAGCTCGGCGGCACGCAGGACACCACCATCAGCTACTGGACGATCCTCGTGCGACCTGGCACGCCGCTGCGCGAAGACTCGACCGTCGTCGACGCGTCCGGCCGGACGTTCGAAGTCCAGGGCAAGCCCGCCCGCCGCCCCGAGCGCGCGACGAAGTACGTCGCCGCGCTCGCCCGGCTCATCTCCGACATGCAGAGCTAGGAGCTCGTCATGCCCGCCACCCTCATCACGCCGACCTACCTCGACCACAAGACCGCGATCGTCAAGCCGACGCCGGTGGCGTGCGACCCGACCAACGGCAACCGCATCCCGAACGGCGGGCACCTGACGCTGGAGATGATCGCGGCCGCGGGCGGCACGGTCACCATCGCGTTCCCGAACAAAGTGGACGGGCAGACCGTTCCTCCGCTGACCTACACGTTCACCGGTGCTCAGAGCAGGATGGCGGGCGGCTGGCCTGTCAACATCTACGGGTCCGAGGTGCTGGTGACCGGTTCGGTGAACACGATCACGATCGTCGCGACCGAGGCCTGATCGTGGCCGTCCGGATCACGCTCTACCGGGACCAGCTGCTCGCCGAGGCACGCAAGATCTCGACGGAACAGCGGGTAGAGATCGCGCACCAGGCCGCGGGGGACGCGGTCGCGTCGGCGCCGGTGCTAACCGGGGAGTATCGGGACGGCATCCACGTCGAGACCAACGGCGACCAGGTGTCCATCGTGGACACCGATCCCGAGTCGATCTACAAGGAGTACGGCACCTCGGACACCCCGGCGCACATGACTCTGACCGAGGCCGCGTCCAAGTACGGCCGCTATTCGGGCTGGGGTGCACGATGACCGGCACGTACACGCTGCCGAACCTGGCTGAGCCGATCCGGGAACTGCTGCTCGCCGACGGGCCGTTTGCTGCGCTCACGCAGTCCCGGCTCGGCACGCGCGCGCCGGAAGACGTTACTACGCCGTATGCGGTGCTGCGCTGCGCGGCCAGCCCACTGTCCTCGTCGAGCCGCAGCGTTGGCTGGCGTGGCACTGTGCAGCTGCACGGCTGCGCCACCGGCTGGGTGAACAGCAAGGCACCTGAGACGGTGTCGTGGGACATCTGCGCGGCCGCCGCGCGGGTGCTCGACCGATCCGGCCAGCAGATCTGGGGCGACGTCACCTACACGCCGCGGCTCACCGACGGGCCCTTGCCGATGGACCCGGATCGCAGCCGCGGCGAAGCGAACGTCGTGCACTGGGCGCTGATCCGCGCCGAACTGATCATCCACTTGCGATAGATCCCGGTCCCCGGTCCGCCGTTCATGGCGGGGGCGCCCTGGCGGCGGACCGGCCTTTCTTCCACAGCGCCCCATATCCAGGACGCCCCCGCATCGGTATCCACCATCCCCGCGCTGCGGGACACACCAGGAGGACACATGTCCACGTATGCGGACAGCTCCAAGGCCCGCGTGTGGGAAGACGGCGACGCCTTCCGCGCGCCCGCGGGCACCGCGATCCCGGCGAACATCTTCGCCGCGAGCCTTTCCGGCTGGGACGCCTACGGCGGCATCAGGGCGGGATTCAAGGTCACACAGGACCGTCAGGTCGACCCGCTCGACATCTGGAACAACAAGTCGGGCGCCGCGTACAAGACCAAGAAGCAGCCGCCGGTCGGCACGATCGCGCTGGAACCCGTCGACAACTCGAAGGCCACCATCCTCACGCTGCTTCGCGGCGGCTCCGTCTCGGCGGCCGCCGGCGGGTACGAGCACATCGCCGGTGACGACGAGGAATTCGCGCTCATCATTCGTGTCTACGACGGGACCGAGCAGAAGGCGTACTACATCGAAAAGGGCGAGCTCGCGTCCATTCCCGAAGAGACCATGGACGGCGAGGACATCGAGGGCTGGCCGCTCGAAATCTCGCCGCTCGCGCCGGACTCCGGCGGCAAGGCCATCCGCAAGTTCACCACCTCCAACCCGCTCGCCTGAACAGGAGCAGCAGCATGACGCAGGGCGCCCCCAAACGAGCACCACGAACCACCAAAGCCGCCCAGCCGCAACAGCTCGTCGTTCCCGACCGAGGCGACGAATTGCTCGACCTCGACGAGGAACTGTCCAAGCTCGGCCTTCTCGGCGAGCGGCGAGTCAAGATCGGCGGGCAAGCGTTCCGTTTCGTGAAGTCGGCCACCATGCAGCAGCTGACGGACTACAACGCCGAGGACAAGGTCGTCGACGCGATCGCTGTGCTCCTCTTCGACCCGTCCGAAAAGGACGAGCTGGTCGCGGCATTCGAACGGCAGCGGCAGCCGATCCTCGCCGAGCAACAGAAGGTGTGGACCGAGCGGCTGATGAAGTTCATCCTTGGCCAGGACGCGGGGGAATCCTCGGCGTCCTGACCGAGCTCGTCACGACTCGTTGGGACGCCGTCCTCTCTGACTTCCGCCGCTACTACCAGACCGACCTGCGACACGCCTGGCGGACAATGCCCGCCGCCGACGTCGTAGCGCTCATCAGAAAGCTGCCTGCGGACTCTGCGCTCGCACAGGCCGAGAACGACGGCCCGCCATGGGGCATCGTCGAAGAGAACGCCGCTCGGATGCTCGACATCGCGGCCTGGCAAGCCGAACTTGAATGGGTCGACCGGATCACAGACCCGGAAGACCGTGCGGTGAAACGCGAACGAGCGCTCGCGAAACGAGCGGGCATCAAGCCGCCGAACCACCCGATCGTCCCACCCGTGGCATACCGGCCGCCGAAGATCGCCGAACTGCGGTGGAACGAATACAACGCCGCGGTCGAGCTCTACAACGCACAGAACGAACCAGCCGAGGTTCGGCACGTGAGCTCCGCCGACTTCGACTCGATCATGGGTCTAGATAGCTGACCAGCACGCCGAGGGGGTGTCTCTCCCTTGGCCGGTGGCAAGATCGAAATCGATGTCGAGCCGAACCTCAAAGGCTTCGACGGCAAGGTCGAGCGCGGGCTCCGGTCAGCGCTCGGCCCGGTCGGGAACGTCTCCAAAGGACTCGGCACGGCAATCGCCGTCGGCACCGGCATCGCGGCCGCCGGACTCAAAGTCGTCATCGACAAAGGCATCGAGTACCAGTCCAATCTGAACAACCTGCAGGCCGTCACCGGCGCGACTGGCGCCCAGATGTCTCAGGTTGCGACGGTCGCCAAGGCACTCGGTGCTGACCTGTCGCTGCCCGCGACCTCGGCGGCCGACGCCGCGTCGGCGATGCTCGAGCTCGCCAAGTCCGGGCTGAGTGTCGACCAGGCCATGACCGCGGCCAAAGGCACGCTGGAGCTCGCGGCGGCGGCCCAGATTGACGCGGCGCGCGCGGCCGAGATCCAGGGCAACGCGCTCAACGCTTTCGGGCTGTCCGCCGACCAGGCAGGGCACGTCGCGGACGTCCTCGCCAACACCGCGAACGCGGCCAGTGGCGAGATCACCGACATGGCCGAGGCGCTCAAGCAAGCGGGCACCGTAAGCCATCAGTTCGGTATCAGCATCGACGAGACCGCGACCGCGCTCGGCCTGCTCGCCAACGCGGGCATCCGGGGCTCCGACGCCGGCACGTTGCTGAAGACCGCGCTGACCCAGCTTGCTTCGCCTTCGAAGCCCGCCGCGGCGGCGATGAAGGACCTCGGTCTCAAGGCGTTCGACGCCAGCGGCAAGTTCGTCGGTCTTGAGTCGGTCATGAGCCAGCTCAACGCGGCCAGCGGCCGGATGACCGACCAGCAGTACGCCGCTGCGACGGCGACGCTGTTCGGGACCGATGCGGTGCGGCTCGCCGGTGTGGCCGCGCAGACCAGCGCGGCCGACTGGGACAAAATGGCCGCCTCCGTGTCGAAGGCGGGCGGCGCACAGGAGCTCGCGGCTGCGAAGACCAAAGGGCTCGGCGGCGCCATCGAAGGCTTCAAGTCGCAGCTTGAGACCGTTGGCCTGGACATCTTCGATGCGATCTCCGGTCCGCTCGAGGCGGGCACCAAGGCCGCGACCTCGATCGTCACGAAGCTCGGTCCGCAGGTTGCTGCCGGGGTCAAGAACGTCGTCAAGGAGGGCGAGCGTCTCGGCCCCGGGATCGCGCAGGCGATCCAGTCCAAAGCGTCCGAAGTGGCCGGGGTGGCCCAGCGGCTGTTCACGCCGATCGTCGACGGCGCGAAGCGCGTGGTCGACTCCGGCATCGGGATCGTCAGGACCGCGGTCGATGGGTTCGCGAGCACGATGAAGGCGGCTGCCACCGCGGTGCAGCCCGTTGCGGACGGCATCGGCCGGCTGGAGAAGTCCGCGGCGACGGCGAGCGGGCCGCTCGGCGCCGTCCGGTTCGCGCTCGAGCTTGCCTACGACGCTGCGAAGCTCGTCGTGCAGATCCTCTCGCCGCTCGTCGCGCTCGTCGGCGCCGCGATCTCCGTGTTCGCGGGCCTGCCAGGTCCGATCCAGACCGCCGCGCTCGCGTTGCTGGCGCTGCGGGTCGGGCCCGCGATCCTCGGCTCGCTGAAGAGCGCGCTCACCGGCATCGGTGGTGCAGCGCAGGAAGGCGCGACCAAGACGTCGCTGTTCGGGCGCGCCGTGTCCACGGTCACCGCGCCCGTCCGCGCGGTGGTGTCCGGCGCGGCCGCTGGCGCCGCTGCGATCCGCCAGTTCGGCGACGAGGTGCGCGTCCAGCGGGGCATCGTCGAGAACGCAGGCGCGCCCGTCAGCCGTCTCGGTGGCGCGGTGGCCGCGCTCGGCACCTCAACGGTGCCCGCCGTCGCGGCTGTTCGCAGCTTCGTGCAGCAGACCGGCCAGATCAAGGACGCGGCCGCCGGCGCCGGGCAACCCATCAACACGCTGAGCGCCGCGATGGGGACCCTCGTTGAGCGGTCTGCCGGACTGTCTGCGGTCCGCAACGCTTTCCAAACGGCTTCGGCGGGCGCGAGCCGGTTCAGCACCGTCGCGGGAGTTGCGGCTGGTGCTGCGACCGGCGTCCGTCTCGCCGCTGGCGGGCTGGTGAGCGCGCTCGGTGGACCGTGGGGAATTGCGCTCGCGGGCGCGGGCATCTTGCTCTCGTTGCTGTCCAGTCATCAGGAGGAAGCCGCGGCTGCTGCCCGCGAGCACAAGTCCGCCGTCGACGAGCTGGCGGGCGCGTACAAGACGTCCGGTGGCCTGATCAACCAGGACATCATCAACACGAACAACAAGGCCCTGGCAGACAAGAACGTCGCGAACAACGCGCGCGCCGCAGGAGCCAGCTTCGACCTGTACGCGGCCGCGGCCAACGGAAACGCGCTAGCGCTCAGCGAGGTCGAAAAGGCATCCGACGGGGCGCTGCGGTCTATCGGCGACCAGCTCGGCGTCGGCCCGGCCGTTGCCGACAACCTCGTCAAGATCGGCAGGGAAGCACTCAGCAGCGGCAAGAACTTCTCCGACCTTTCCGAGCAGATCGACAAGGTCTCGTCGGGCGCGGATGAGACCGGCACGTCGTTCGTTCAGCTGACGGCCGCTCAGCGGTCGCAGGTCGAGGCGATCATCAACGCGAACGGCGCGTTGGGTGAGCAGATCAAGCGGAACCAGGAGGCACGGGAACTTTACCTGCAGTTGGCTGCGGCGGCGAACAAGGTGGACAAGGCGACCATCTCTCTGTGGGACGCGCAGCTTCAGCAGGCGGCTTCCGCGCAGAACGCGGCGACGGCGAACCTTTCGTACCGCGATGCGCTGGACCAGCTGGCCACCGCGCAGAAAGCCGTGGACGAGTCGCAGAAGAAGTTCCCTGCGGACTCGGAGGAAGTCCGCCGCGCACTGCGCAACCAAGAAGTCGCGATGCTCAACCTGATCGAGGCCAAGCGCAAAGACGCTGAGGCATCGTCGAATGCGACGGACGCGATCGGCAAGCAGCACGACGGCTATGTCGCGGCGAACAAGCAGCTCGCCGAGCTGGCCAAGACCTACAAGGGCGAACTGCCGCAGTCGCTGCAGATCATGATCTCAAAGCTGGACGTCGCCTCGGCGGCCGCTGCGGGGTTCACGGTTGGCGTCAATGAGGCCGGGCAAGCGGTCGTGAAGTTGCCGAATGGCAAGGAAATCGTCATCACCGCCGACTCGTCCAGCGCGACCGCGACGGTGACGAAGTTCAAGAACGAGACGGAAGCGCTGAAAGCGCAGGCGACCGTCGGCGCGAACATCGACCCTGCCACAGGCGCGGTTCTCGACTGGAAGAACACCACGGCCGTCACCGTCGGGAACACGACGACCTACACGAACATCGACCCGGCGACCGGCCAGGTTCGCACCTGGAAGGCCGTTGCCGACGGAACCGGCGGCTATACGACCACCTTCACGACCACCGACCCAGCCACAGGGAAGGTGCTGGAGTGGAAGTACAAGACCGATGCGACCGGCGCAATCACTAAGGTCGACGCCAACACCGCACCGGCGGATGCGACGGTGCGCAGCTGGCAGCCGCCCAACAAGACGATCTCTGTCTTCGCGAAGCTCGTCTACAACTCCGCCACCGGAGTCGTGGGTAGTACCACACTGAACGCGAACGCCAAGGGCAACATCGTGACCGCAACGGCCTACGCGGACGGCGGCGTGCACAAGCTGACACCGATGCGTGCTGGCCTCGCGTCGGTCGTGAAGCCAAACACTTGGCGGATCGTCGGGGACCGGCTGCGAGACGACGAGTTCTACATCCCCGACGACAACGCGCCAAGGTCGCTCGCGCTGCTGCAGGAGCTGGCTCGGCGTCGCGGTTTTCAGCTGATGCAGCGGTTCGCGAACGGCGGCATCGCGGGACGCATGCCGAGCTCGTCCGCTGCGGTCGCCGCGTCGACAGGTCCGTTCGAGCTCAGCGGGAAGTTGCTCGTCGGCGGCGTGCTGGTCGACCTCGTCGATGCCCGAATCCACCAAGCAAATCACAGCACAGGCGACGCAATTCGTCGCGGGCGACGACGTCCTTAGGAGAAGCCAGTGACGTTCGAATTCAGGGCCACGCGGGACTTCTTCTTCGCCACGCTGAAGAACCCGGTCGGAATCACCGACACCGTCATCGTGGCTGACGGCTTCATCCCGTTGCCGACCGACCTTTCCGCTGGTGCCAACGGGAAGTACATGCCTGCAATCATCATCGACCCGGCGACCAACAAATACGAGATCGTCTGGATCTCCGGCCACTCCAGCGGCTCCAACCAGGTGACCGTCGTCCGCGGCAAGGAGCTCACAGCCGCGGATGCCTGGTCGGCCGGGCTGCAGGTCGTCGTGGCACCGACAACCCGCGACGTGCTCATGTTCGCGCCAACCGCGGCGAGCGTCCCCGCCGACCTGCACATCGGAGCGCGCATCGCGCGCCAGGACAAGCTCGACGTCGGCGAGATGACGAAAAGCGGACTGCAGCCATCGGTCGGCGTCGCGTTCGCCAGCCAAGTCGGCCCGAACATGAACGCGGTGAACCCGCCGGACGGCGCACCGATCCTCGTGCGCTGCGGGCAGGTCAACGCGACCACTGACGCCAGCGGCAACATCAGCTTCAACTACAAAGCCCCGTTTCCCAACGGGACCATCTCGCTCAGCTACTCCTCGACGGATACCGCCGCAATCGGCCCGCACGTCACCTTCGCGTGTACCGCGTCCGGTGCTGGCGTGATCGTCTACCACAACAACGCGCGCAAAGTGTCGGCTGCAACCTCGTTCCTCTACACCGCGTTTGGCTGGTGACCTATGGCG
Source organism: Amycolatopsis sp. NPDC059657 (assembly GCF_042734395.1). Classification (NCBI taxonomy): domain Bacteria; kingdom Bacillati; phylum Actinomycetota; class Actinomycetes; order Pseudonocardiales; family Pseudonocardiaceae; genus Amycolatopsis; species Amycolatopsis sp. NPDC059657. The sequence continues at coordinate 63,861 of NZ_JBHWEB010000044.1, forward strand.
TACGCGAGCGGGATCCTCGCCCGCACCCCGTACGCCGCCGGAACCGGCACCGAGGCACCCCCGCCGTCCGGCCAGCAGACCCTGCCGCCACCGATCCCCGGCGGCACCTCGACCTGGGTCTACACCCCGAACCCGCTCCTGTCCTACGCCGCGCGCGGATACGCCGGCCGGATCTCGACCGCCACCTACCCCGGCGGCGGCATCTCCATCGCGCCGCTCCCTGACCGCGGCGTCATGCACATCACCGCCTGGTGGCCGGACGCACGACTGCTGTCCCTGCAGCGCATTCACTCCGATGGCACCGTGCACTCGGTGCGTGGCGGCGGCGCGCTGGTCGTGACCGAGGAAACTCGCCGTAACTTCTGCCTGAATCCCAGCTTCGAGGTCGGCCTGAACGGCTACGTCCCGGACCTCGGGTCGCCGACACTTGCACGCGTCACGGACGGAACCTCGCCGCGCGGCAGCTACCACATGACCGCGACCGTCGCGGGCGCCGGATCCTGCGGCATCACCATCCCGCAATCCATCCCAGGTGGACAGAACACTCGGTTCGCGTTGGACCTCAAGTTCTCGGCGCGGCCGACCAGCGTGACCCTCCAGATCGGCTGGGCCGACTACCAGGGCATCGCGCTCCCGGCCGCGACCGTGACGCTCACCGCCGACCAGATCAACCAAAGCGTCTCGCAGTGGGCTCGGCAGTCCGCGATCATCGTCAACCCCGCCGGAGGCGTTACGCCCACCGTGAAGGTCATCGCGGCCGGGATGCCCGCCGGTGGTGTCATGTCCGTCGACGGCATCGTCCTCGCCCGCGTCACCGACCCCGGCACCTTCTTCGACGGCACCACCTACGGCGGCGTCTGGATCGGCACCGCGGGCCTCTCGGCGTCACTGATCCCGCCGATCATCACCTTCGACGACGGCGAATGCCCGCTCGATCAGCCGGTCACGTACCGGTTGACGAATCCAGCGCCCGCCGGCGGCAGCATGACGTCGGCGCTCGCCGAGCTGTCGGCCGCCGGGCACACATGGCTGACGCATCCGCGCGACGCAGCCAACCCCCGCGAGGTCTTCGTCGAGCGCGGCAAGTCACCGCTCAAGCGCGCGGCACGCCAAGGCCTATTCCAGGCCATCGGCGATGACCTCGTCAGCGTGGTGTCCGCGCGGAAACGGACAGGTCCCAGCGGAACCCTCAAGCTCTGGACCTTCAGCTACCGCGACCGCGACGACCTGCTCGACCTGCTCGACGACATGGCGCCGCTTCTGCTCCGAGCGCCGCTCGAGGTCGGTTTCGGCGCGGTGTCCTGGATCTCGCTGGGTGACCTCGACGAAGACCCGGACGGCGCAGGCGACGACCAGGGATATCAGAAGCTCGTCGGCGACTTCGTGTCCACCCGCGCACCGATCGGCTGAGAGGGGCGGTTCATGGGTTGGCCGCTGTCCATCGAGGCGCAGCAAGCGATCGCCGGATCGTTCGTGATGGACGTGAAGTGCACGGTCTACTCGCCGATCTACGGCGTGCTGGAGGATTTGCCGATCAGCGGCGGTCAGGTCGACAGCGACGCTACGAGCCAGGTCCGCCGAACCGGTCAGATCACCGCCGACCCGCGGTTCTGGAACCGGTCGCCCGGCCAACTGCTCTCCCCGTTCGGCAGCGCCGTCCAGATCTACTACGGGATCGGCCTGCGGTCAGGCGACTTCGAGTATGTGCCGCTCGCGTACCTCTCGATCGACGAGAGCTCGCGCGAGCGGCCGGTCGACGGTGGCGCCGACATCCCGGTGAAGCTGGTCGACTTCTCGCAGCGGGTCGCCGAGGATCGCTTCGACGCGCCGACCCAGACCGTCGACGGCGCGACCGCGGTGGCCGAGATCGCGCGGCTCGTGCGGGACACGCTCGGCCCCGGCATCGCGCTCGTCGACCTGACCGGATCGACGCAGATCGCGCCGGTCATCGAGATCGAACGCGAGCGTTGGGCCGACGGTGTCGAGAAGCTGGCGGACGCGATAGCGGGTGAGGCGTTCTTCGACCAGATCAACCGGCTGACGGTCCGTCCACAGCCGACGCTGGCTGACCCGCCAGCGTGGTCCATCCGAACAGGACCTGGCGGGAATCTCCTGCGGATCACGGACACGCTCTCGCGGGATGGCGTCTACAACAGGTTCATCGCCAGCGGGCAGCGCAGCGATGGCGCCGAGCCGGTATACGCGGTGTCGACCGACACCGACCCGGCCTCGCCGACGTACTGGGGCGGCCCGTTCGGGAAGAAATCGCGGTTCATGACCAGCCCGCTGCTCACGGACGAGGACCAGTGTCAGGCCGCCGCGGATGCTCAGCGGGAGCGCGGCCGCGGCGTGTCGGCGTCGATCAGCATGAAGGTGGTCGTCAACCCGGCGCTTGCCGACGGCGACGTGCTCGACGTGCAGGACGACGACGCTGGACGGTCGCTGCAGATCATCGACAAGCTGTCGACGCCCTTGGAGCCGGAGACCGAGCAGTCGATCGTCACGCGCGCAATCACGCTGCCGTCCGAGTCGTAGGAGGTCCACAGTGGACACTGCGGACGCGGTCGCTGCGAAGTTCGAAGAGCTGCGGGCGTCGATGCGGAAGACGGGCAAGGTGACCGCAATTGTCGGCGTCAAGGTTGTCGTGAGCATCCTCGGATCGTCGATGACCCTGCCCAAGCTGCGCGACTACACACCGATCGTCGGTGACGTGGTCATCATCGACGCGACCGACCCCAATGCGTGGCTCGTCATCGGGAGCCCTGGCTGATCAACGACAAGAACTACGTTGGGGGTGACGGGTGAATGTCGCTGCGGATGCTGCACCTGCGGGGAGTCCTTGGCTAGTAGTCGCCGGGATCGTCGGCACCGTGCTGGTTGCGATCATCGCCGCGCGCGGCCCGGTCTGGCTGGAGAAAGCCAAGGCCCGCTTCGGGAAGCCGAAGGACACACCCGAGAAGCTCGCAGCGACCGGTGAAGCGATCCTTCGCGAGTGGCTGAAGGAAACCAAGCGCGAGAAGGAAAAAGCCCTCAAGGACGTGGCACGACTTAGCGCGCGTGTAGACGCTCTTGAGCGTGAGCTGTATCGGCGTGGATGGGACGGGAGACTCGAATGACGTCAGGCCGCCCGACCGACGAGCAGTTCGACGAAGGGCTCGCCCTGCTCGCCGAGGGAGCGCAGGCACAGGCGCAGCGGGACTTCTGGCGGCACTACTGGCCGCGCCGCGTCGTCCCGCTGGTGGTCTTCGTCGCGCTGCTCTTCAGCGTCGGATCCGCGTCACTGACGTTCACCCTGTACGGCAGGCAGGACGCGACTGACGCCGCGGTCGCGTCCCTGCGGCAGCAAGCGCAGGAATCAAAAGCCGCGGGGGACCGCGCGAACGCCGAGCTGGAGCAGCGCGGTCTGGCCGGCGTGCCGATCCCGGCGCCTGGCACCGCGCCCGACACGGAGGTCATCGTCTCGGCGGCGGCCGCGCGGGTGCTCGCGTCGCTGCCGGATGATGTGCGCCCGACGTCGGGGATGCTCGGCCGCGCGGTCGCCGACTACATCGCCGAGAACCCGGTGACCCCCGCTGCTCCGACGCCGCAGCAGATCAGTGCGGCGCTCGCTGGCTACTTCCTGACCAGCCCGCCACCGTCCGGTCCGACCGGCGAACCTGGCACGCCCGGCGAGCCAGGCCAGCCAGGTACGACCGGCGCGACGGGCGCGACCGGCCCGCAAGGGCCCCCGCCGACCGCCGAGCAGATCCAGGCCGCTTTCAGCGCCTACGTCCAGGACCACCCCGATGTCCTTTGCCCGCGCGGCGGCACGTTCGCGCAGCTGCGTGTCCGGCTCGCCGACGGCGGCGCGGCGGACACCTGGCAGTGCGTGATCGCGACCAGCCCGCCACCGACTTCGTCCAGCGCCCCGCCGATCCTCCCGATCCCGACGAACTGAGGAACCGATGACCGATCCCGTCACGTTCATCATCGACATCAGCCACCACCAGCCCCTCTCGCTCGACCTCGCGCAGTGTCGGCGGGACGGCTGCGAAGCGTGTTTCATCAAGGCCGGTGAGGGCGGAAGCTACGTCGACCCGCTGTTCGCCGCGAACCTCGCCGAGGCGCGCGCGGCGGGGATGCTCACCGCCGCTTACTGGTTCATCCGATCGAATGCCAGCCCGGCCGCGCACGTAGCGAAGATCCGCGCGACGGTGCCGCTCGACGTGCCGATCATCCCCGACGTCGAAAAGGCCGTGGACGGCAGCTGGCCGACGAAGGCACACACAGACGCAGTCATCGCCGCGATCATCGCGGCGGGGTACCGCGTGCCGATCGACTACATCCCGCTCTGGTTCTGGCGGGACTACTGGCGGTCGCCGTCGCTGGCCGGTGGACGACCGCTGTGGAGCTCCCGGTACCCGGACAACGTCGTCGGCCTGCTCAACAGCGAGTGGGCCCAGGTACCCGCGTCGTACTGGAACGGGTACGGCGGCCAGCCCGTCGCGATCCTCCAGTTCACTTCGAGCGCCCGCATCGCTGGGTACGCGCCGCTCGACGCATCCGCATACCGAGGTACGCGGGAGGAACTCGCGGCCCTGCTCAACCAGGAGGAAGAGATGCCCCTGTCCATTGAGGACTTCAAGACCGTTTGGTACAAGGCGACCTCGACGCTCGACGGTGTGGAAATGAGCGCGGCCACGCTGCTCGAAAAGACCTACCTGCAGACGAACGCGATCGCCGATGCGCTCGCGAAGCTGCTCGAGCACGCCACGGACGACCCGGCGATCACCGCGGACTTCGTCAAGCAGACGATCAACGACGCGGTGAAGCAGAACATCAGCATCACTGGCGAAGTTCACATCGGCCCGGCAGCGGGCGGCGAATCGTGACGGCGCCTGAGCCCGGTGGCGCATCCACCGAACCGGTCAGGATCGCCGAGGGCGTCCGCGCGCTGCTCGTCGCGATCATCGCGACCGGGTGGGTCGCGATCCCGGACAACACGATCAACGTGATCATCTCGGCGGTCTCGTTTGCACTGTCCATCCTGAGCAGCGTGCTGGTTCGTCGAAAGGTCGTTCCGCTCGCGAAGCTCGGCCCGGACGGCGTACCTGTCATCACCAGGCTCCCGGCCAACGAACCGCCGCTGACCTGATCGCACACCACGACCAGCCCGGCCGAGCCGACTACCGCGTCGGCTCGGCCGTCCGTCCTACCCAGATCGGAGCGTGGCCGTGGCACTGCCCGCAGACCTGCAGACGGTCGACATCGTCGGCACGTACGTCGACTACAACGGCGCGCCGTTGATCGGCACGATCGAGTTCACCGCGGCCGTCCGCATCATCTCCGGCGCCACGCACACCGCGGTCCGACCCGCCGTCATCGTCGGCGTGCTCGACTCGGCGGGCGCGCTCAAGGCTGCCGGTGGCGTCGCGACGCTGAAGCTGCCCGCGACCGACGACGCTGACGTCACCCCGACCGGCTGGACGTACACGGTCGCGGAGAAGCTCACCAACGCGGGCGGGCAGAACGTCTCGCAAGCACCCTTCAACCTGCAGGCGCACTTGCTCGACTCGCCGATAGACTTGCCGTCCGCGTCGCCGAGCACGCCGCCCGTTACCCCGGGCACGACCGCAGTTACCAAGGTCAACGCGATCCTGCCCAACGGCGCCGGCGTCGTCACGCTCGTGCCAGGCGACATCGGCGCGGCCGCGGCCGCGCACAACCACGCGGGCGGCGACATCACCAGCGGCACGGTCGCCGCCGCGCGCCTGCCCGTCGGGACCGGGGCGGGCACGGTGGCGGCGGGCGACGACTCGCGAATCATCGGCTCCGTGCAGGGCAGCCGCCAGGTGATTGCCGGGACCGGCCTCACTGGCGGTGGCACGCTCGCCGCCGACCGCACCTTCAACGTGGCGTACGGGACCGCGGCGGGCACGGCGGCCGAAGGCAACGACAGCCGCCTGACGAACGCGCGCACTCCGACCTCGCACGCCGCCTCGCACGCCACCGGCGGATCCGACCCGGTAAGCGCAGCCTCTATCGGCGCGGACCCGACCGGGACCGCGGCCGCCGCTATGGCGACGCACCTCGCGGCCGGTGACCCGCACCCGCAGTACCTCACGCCCGCCGAGGCGGGCGTCGCCTACGCCGCCATCTCGCACACCCACGTCGGCGCCGACCTGTCCGGGATGCCGCTCGCGCCATCCTTCGGCATCAGCGGCGTCGTCGCGGCCACCACCGGCGTGCATCGCTGGTACAACGACACCGGCCGCACCCTCAACGTCACCGCCCTGCGCGCCGCCGTCGGCACCGCCCCGACCGGCAGCCCGCTCACCGTCGCCGCCAAGAAGAACGGCATCGCGTTCAGCACCGCGCTGACCGCGACCATCACCGCAGCGGCATTCACCGGCGTCACCGCGGGCGCCGGCCAAACCGTCGCCGCGGGCGACTACATCACCATCGACGTCACCGCGATCGGCTCGACCGTGCCCGGCTCCGACCTCACGGTCACCCTCACTTTGGCGGTGGCGTAGTGGGCAAACGCGCGGTTACGACCTATAGCAAGGTCCTCGCCGACGGCGCGGCCTACACGATCACCCTCGACACCCCGGCGCTGGCCGGTTCCCGCCTCGTCGTCGCCGCAGGCGGCGGATCGATCATTACCGCCGCCAAGCTGGAAAACTCCAGCGGCACCCTGTTCGACAAGCGCACCGCCGCCTACACCACCGGCAACAACGACGTGTCCATCTGGGACATCATCGTGCCCAGCGGCGGGTGCATCGCGGTCTACCTCACGGTCAACGGCGCCGACCAGAACAACGGCGCCATCTACGAGCTCACCGACTCACCCAGCTACATCGACGCCAACCGATCCGGCGGCGGGAGCGGCGACACCATCGACGCCACCACCGAATACCTCGCCCGCTCGGCGGCAGGCGCAGTGGTTCCCTCAGGCAAGACCGCGCACGTGATCGGCGTCTGGACCGTCGAAGCCACCCTCTCCGGCAAGCCCTACAGCAACCCCGCCAACCGGTGGACACAGATGGAACCCTCCGGCGTCCTCGCCGCGCAGGCCGCGAACCAGCCCGGATCCGGCACGGAATTCATCTACGCCAGCGGCATCGCCGACGCGGGACCCGGCACCTACCGCGGCGCGTCCACCTTCCACAACGCCCCCGGTAACCGGTTCTACACCGCCGTCGCCGCCTACGAAAACACCGGCGCACCGGCCAACGCCACGGTCAGCCCGGTCGTGCAAGAGAACCGGCGGCCCGGCACGCCGCGCGCGAAGTGGTTCCCCGGCACCATCGGCTACAACGCGACCGTCAGCGGCTACACCGACAAGCAGTCCTACCAGGCGGGCGACACCGTCGCGTTCAAAGTGGACAGCGCAAACCTCGCGTTCAACGTCCAGATCTTCCGGCTCGGCCACTACGGACACGAGGAAGTCGGCGCCCGCAACATTTCCGGACCCGGCGGCGTCATCGCGGGCACCCCGGCCGTCCAGCCCGCGCCGAGCGTCGACGGCACGCTCGGACACACAACGTGCGCCTGGTCGACGACCGCGTCCTGGACCATTCCCGCGGGCACGCCCAGCGGCGTGTACCTGTACCAGCTGCAGCGCACCGACAACGCGGCCAACATGGCGTACGGGCATTTCGTCGTCCGGGACACCGCGGTCACCGGCAAGATCGCCGTGATCGTTCCGGACAGCACCTACCAGGCTTACAACATCTGGGGCGGCCCCGGCGACAACGGGCCGCGCACCGTCGGGAACGTGTGGACGGGCCGCAGCCTCTACCAGATCGGCGGCGACCTCGGCGTCCCGAACTTCTCCCACCGCGGCTACGCCGTGTCCTGGGACCGGCCGCTCGCCACCGGCAAGACCCACCCGAACACCTACATGTTCGACGGAGACCAGCCGCTCTGGCTGTTCCTCGAGGCGCAGGGCTACGACCTCACGTACCTGTCGGACACCGACCTTGAGGCCAACCCGACGACCGCCTTGGCGGGCGCGGCGCTGGTGATGCCGATCGGGCACATGGAGTACGTCACCGAGGGCATGTGGAACGCGCTCCGCTCGGCGGAGACGAGCGGGATCAACGTGCTCAGCCACGGCGCGAACAACGCGCTTTGGCGAACGCGAATGCCGGACTCCCGCACGATGATCTGCTACAAGGACAGCGGCACGGTCGACGACTCGGCCGGGTTCACCGGGACCGGCCGCGACCCGGTCGCGTACACCGGAACCTGGCGGGACACCCGCGGCATCGTCAACCTCGACCCGCGCGCCGAGGCGATCCTGTTCGGACAGATGTTCGTCGCGAACGCCCCGGCGAACAAGCAGCTCGGCGTGCCGTACGCGAGCAAAGGTCTGCCGTTGTGGCGCAACAGCGCGACGGTGCAGGCGCTCACGACCGGCCAGACGTACACCACGCCGACCGCGGTCTACGGCGACGAGGGAGACTTCGTCGACGCACGGTTCCCCGCGAGCCCGACCAACCTCGTGCAGCTCTGCCCGACCGTGGTGTCGCTGTCGAGCGGATCGAATGTCAACGGCTCGGTGTACGTCACGCCGTACACGAACATCACGATCGGCTTCACCCTGTTCAGGGATCCGTCCGGCGCGCTCGTCTTCCATAGCGGCAGCTGGCGCGGGTTCGAGGGCGTCAGCCGGTGGGCGCGCAACGACTACGCGGCCACGATCAGCACGCCGAACGTCGACTGGCAGAACATGGTCAACGCGATCCTGTACGACCTCGGCGCCCGCCCCGCGACGGTGCGGCCGCTCCGGCTCGAAGACACCGCGCTGGCCGACCCCGCCACCGGCGCACCGGCGGGGCCGCGCGACGCCATCGCCGCGGCCTACGGGCTGATCGTCAGCAGCGCCTACGTCGGCTGGGGAATCCCCATCTAGACGTGCCTCCCGCGCACCAAGAAGCCCCCGTGGTTCACGCCTTCGCGCGTGAACCACGGGGGCCTTTTCGTTGGGTGGCGCCGGTCGCGCAGAGGCAAGGAAGGCCCTGCACGACCGGCGGCGCTGGTCCAGAGCCCCGGCTGATGAGGCTCGGCCGCTGCATCCGGGGGAACAAGTCCCGGACCCAGCACCACGTACTCGCTCCCTGCGAGTCCGAGTACGTGGTGCAGCTCGTAGGTGGCGGGGCCCCGGCCCTGCAGGGGTGAGCGTCCAACAGAGCCACCCGGGACCCCGCCTGCCTCTTCATGCCCTCCATGCGCATGTGGAGCACGAAGCTATGGGGCGTCGACCACGAGACTGGAGGACCGTGGTCGACGCCGGCCGGAGCAATGTCGGTGCTCTGGCCCTTCGCCACGACTGCAAGCGGGATGCCGTGACGGTTTGCCCGCTCATCTCGCCGGAGGCGTTGGCAGGAGGCGAGTGAGCGGGTGGCACCGCAACCGTTGGGACTCCATTCCGCCCGGTGGTCCGGTGCCAGTCACCCACGGGGGTTCGGGTGACGTCGAAACAGTGCGTTGAACGGGCCCGACCGCTCGGATCCCGAGCGGCGGGCACGTCCCCTCCGCCCCAAGGGTACTGGGGTGGAAGTAAGGCCCGACCAGGGAAAACATTCCTTCTCGGGGAGCGGCTCCCCTGGTCGGGGTTTGTGGGCGGCGCCGAGCACGAGGGGCGTCTCGGCGCCGCGCCCGGCCGATGCACCGGGCCGACCAGCAGTCGAGGTCCGTGGACAGCTGGCCGCGTTGGGGACCGGTCGGCGGGGCGAGCCGGGAGTGGCGTCGCCTCGCCGACCGGGGCTTGTGTCAGCAGAGCATGCGCATGATCGACATTCCGATGGCGATACCGACGAGCAGCGGGATGGTGACGACCGCAATGAATCGCCGCATGCGGTCGCGGTCGGCGCGCAGCCAGAGCCAGAGCCATCCGAAGTACCAGGTGCGAGGGTCATCGGACACCGAAGACACCGCCCAGGTCGCCGGACAGATGGGCGTACAGCGCGGCAGCGTCTTCGATCGCCATCTCCCGCGCGATCCGGTCGGCCTCGAGCGCGAGCCAGCAGGCTTTGTGCAGGTACTGCGCGTTGTGGTGCTCTGCGCTGATCCTGCTTCGGTCGTGTGGCGTCGGGTGAAGAGCGGCGGACTCGCAGACGGGGATGAGGAAAAGCAGGCTTCGGTCGTTGATTTCCTGGCGCCAGTAGAGGTGCAGGTCCGGGTCGCCGATGTACTCGCGGGTCACGACCAGCGCGGACAGCGGGGGAGCGGGGAGGCGGCGCTCAACCACGGCGGTCACCTCGGACCGTCCGGACGCCGGACCCGTTGGCCGTCTTCGATCAGCTTGGCCTGGGTTTCAGGCCTAATGATCTCCCAGCCGATGTCACGTGGAATCCAGTTCGGATTCTTCGGGTTGACGATGCCAGGCCGCGGCCGACCGGTTACGTGCTCAGATCGCGAGTCTTCGCGAAGCGCCGTTGCTGGCAGCGAGATCGACTGCTGCGCTGGGCGCACCTCGACTGCAATCTCTTCGTCGGCCTTGTGCATGTCCTCGACCAGGCCTTCGGGCTCGCGGTAGGTCGTCAGGTCGCCAAGCGTCATTGCCATCCTCGCCACCCCTCTGTCGCCGGTGATCACTGTCCGTGCACTGGTAAGCACGTCCTGACAAGTAAGACCCTCCCACACAGCCGCCGACTGGTCAATACAAGTTGGGCTGTGGACAATGAGAGCCATGGTGGACCGACGAAGTGGCGTCCCAGCCTTCCGGCAGGTCGCGGCTGACCTTCGCGAGAAGATCACGACAGGCGTGTATGCGCCGGGCGCACGCCTGCCCAGCGAACGAGAACTGGTCGATACCTACGACGTGTCCAGGCCGACCATCCGCGACGCGGTCAACATCCTTCGCGCCGAGGGCATCGTCATCTCCGAGCACAGTCGGGGCGTGTTTGTTCGTCCGCCGGCCAGTATCACTCGCCTGGCTCGCTCACGTCTCTCGCGAGCAGCACGTGAGCGTAACCAGGCGGCGTTC
>NZ_JBHWEB010000045.1:0-21978 GCF_042734395.1 Amycolatopsis sp. NPDC059657
ATGCCACGTCGGCGAGGTGACCCGCTAGGACTCGTGAGTGGTATGGCCGGTTCTAACCGGCCATACCACTCACGACCCCAAGCCTCGGGAGGCCAGGAATTCGATGGTGGAGTTCATCGTGCGCAACCTCGGGTAGTCGTCTTCCTCGATGCGGATGCCGGTGGTCCCGGCCAGGCGTTCCACGAAGGTCAGGAAGTCCATCGAGTCGAGCTCGAAGGCCTCGCGCAGGTCGTCGTCCGGTGGCAGCGCCGAGAGTTCGGCCGCGGTCGCGAAGCCGCGCAGGGAGTCGAGGATCAGCGCGGTGGTGTCGGTCGTGGGCATCAGAGTTCCTCCGGTCGTCGCAGCAGGGTGTCGATGGTGCTGAGGAAACGGGCGCCGATGGCGCCGTCGGTCGCCCGGTGGTCGGCGGCGAGTGTCGCGGTGACGAGCGGGCGGACGCCGAGCAGGCCGTCCACCGCCCACGGGCGGTCCATGACCGCGCCGAAGCCGACGAGCGCGACCTGGGGCGGGTAGATGACGCCCTGGACCGACTCGACGCCCAGGTCGCCGAGATTGGTCACGGTCATCGTCGGCATGGTCATCTCGGAGGACCGCAGCCTGCCGGCGCGGGCCCGCGAGACGAGGTCGCGCAGGCGTCGCATGATCTCGTCGAGTGGCAGCTTGTCGGTGTCGGGCATGGCCGGTGCGACGAGGCCGCCGCCACGCAGCGACACGGCGACGGCGAGATGCACGCCGTCGGCCGGACGGAACCGGCCGTCGACCCAATGACCGTTGAGCTGCGGCACCTTGCCCGCGGCCAGCGCGGTCGCCTTGAGCAGCAGCGCGGCCGGGACGATCCGCTCGGGAACCGGCAGCGACCGGTTGCGCTCGCGCAGCCACCCGGTCGCGGCGGACAGGTCGATGGTGGTGGACAGGTAGTAGTGCGGGATCTCTCGTTTGGACCTGGCCATCAGAGCGGCGATCGCCTGGCGCATCCCGTCGTCCGGCTTGCGTGCCTCCTTGACGGACTCGGCCTTGACGGGCTCGGCCTTTCCCGCGGCCGCGCGGACATCACGGGCACGGATCGTCTCACCGTGCAAGGTGGACAGGTCCACGCCGAGTTCGCCGGCCAGCCGCCGGGCGTACGGGGTGACCTTGGCACGACTGCCCACCGCCATCGCTCGCTGGACGTCGGCGTGGGTGATCGAGCCGTCCCGTCCGGTCCCGCGCACCCGGGTCAGATCGACCCCGGCGTGCGCGGCGAAGGTGCGCACCGGGGGCGAGGCGGGCGGCCGTTTCGGCGGCTCCGGCGGGCTCGGCCGCTGAGGGTGGGTGGACACCTCAGCGGCCGGCGTGGGATCGCCCGGCGGCGAAGACGTGCCGATCCGCGCGAGCGGGGTGCCGACCGGCACCTTCTCGCCTTGCGGGACAAGGATTTCCGTCACTTCGCCCGCGGTGAACGTCTCGACCTCGATGGCGGCCTTGGCGGTGTCGACGACCGCGACCACGTCGCCCTTGCGCACCTGGTCGCCGGGTTTGACCAGCCATTCGATGATCGTGCCCTCGTCCATGTCCGCGCCGAGCGACGGCATCAGGAACTCGCCCATCACCCCACCGCCCGCTTGACGGCGGCGACGATGTCCGCGGGCTGGGGGAGCGCGGCGTCCTCGAGGTGTTTCGCGTACGGGATCGGCACCTCGGCGGTGCACACCCGCTCGATGGGCGCGTCCAGTTCGTACAGCGCGTGCTCGGCCACCCGCGCGGCGATCTCCGCGGACAGGCTGCCGCTGCGCCAGCCTTCGTCGACCACGACGAGCCGGTGCGTACGTGCCACCGACTCGAGGATGGTGTGGTCGTCGAGCGGGCGCAGCACGCGCAGGTCGATCACCTCCGCGTCGATTCCTTGCGCGGCAAGGTCATCGGCCGCGGTCAGCGCGGTGGAGAGCGTGCCGCCGTACGTCACGATCGAGACGTCCTTGCCGGGGCGCCGGATGGCCGCGTGCTCGATGTCGACGGCGCCCGCGTTCTCGTCGAGGTCGCCGGAGACGTTGTAGAGGGTTCCGTGTTCGAACATCAGCACCGGGTCCGGGTCGGCCAGCGCGGTCGCCAGCATGCCGCGGGCATCCTCCAGAGTGGCCGGTGCGATCACCTTGAGACCGGGGATGTGGGCGTACCAGCCTTCGAGGCTGTGCGAGTGCTGCGCGGCGAGCTGCCTGCCCGCGCCGGTGGTCATCCGGATCACCAGCGGCACGTTGAGCTGGCCGCCGGACATGTGCAGCACAGTGGCCGCGTTGTTCAGGATCTGGTCCAGTGCCAGCAGGCTGAAATTGACCGTCATGATCTCGACGATCGGCCGCATCCCGGTCATCGCCGCGCCGATCCCGGCGCCGACGAACGCCGACTCGGACAGCGGGGTGTCGCGGATCCGCTCCGGCCCGAACTCCTCCAGCAAGCCGAGGCTCACCGCGAAACAGCCCCCGTACGCGCCGACGTCCTCGCCCATCAGGAACACACGGTCGTCAGTGGTCATGGCCTCGCGGATCGCTTCACGCAGTGCCTCGCGATAGGTGATCTTCATGGCGTCTTCTCCGAGTAGACGAACCGGGTCAGGTCCTCGACCGGTTCGAGCGGGCCGGTCTCGGCACTCGCGATCGCCGCCGCGATCTCTTCGTCCACTTCGGACTCGATGGCGGCTAGGCCGTCATCGGCGAGTTCGCCGTCGGCCCGCATGCGGTTCGCCAGCAGATCGATCGGGTCGCGCTCTTTCCACTGGGCCACTTCGGGTTTGGCGCGATAGCGGTCAGGGTCGTACATCGAGTGCGCGCGGAACCGGTAGGTGCGCAGCTCCAGGAAACAGGGGCCCGATCCGCCGCGGATCGCCTCGACCGCCCGGTCGGCGGCGTCGGCGACCGCGACCGCGTCCATCCCGTCGACCGGCCAGGACGGCATGCCGTAGGAGGCCGCGCGCAGCGCGAGATCGGTCTCGGCCTGCGCGCGGTCGAGTGCGGTGCCCATGGCGTAGAGGTTGTTCTCACAGCAGAACAGGACCGGCAACCGCCACAACGCGGCGAGGTTGAGGCATTCGTGGAACTCGCCCTCGGCGACCGCGCCGTCCCCGAACAGGCATACCGTCACCCTTGGCAGCCTGCGCATCGCGTCGCCCAGTGCGACACCGACGGCCACCGGCAGTCCGCCACCGACGATCGCGTTGCCGCCGTAGAACCGGCGACCGCCATCGAACAGGTGCATCGAGCCGCCTCGGCCCCGGCTGCATCCGGTGCTGCGGCCGAACATCTCGGCGAGCACCGCGTCCATCGGCAGCCCGCGCACCAGCGCGTGCCCGTGCTCCCGATAGGTCGACACGACCGCGTCCTCCGGCCCGAGTGCCTGGAGCACCCCGGCCGCGACCGCCTCCTCGCCGATGTAAAGGTGCATGAACCCGCGGATCGAGGCCGCGCTGTAGAGCTCCACACAACGCTCCTCGAAGCGCCGGATCCGCACCATTTGCCGCAGCAGATCCTCGCGTCGCTTGGCTTGCAGGGTCTTCACCGGTTTCCGCCTGCTCATCGCACACTCTCCACAGTGGACAGATCACCTTCCGGCAGTCCCAGCTCGCGCGCCTTGAGCAGGCGGCGCATCACCTTGCCGCTGCGGGTGTGCGGCAGGTGCTGGTCGAACACGATCTCCTTGGGCGCCACGGCACCGAGCTCCCGCCTGGCGAAGGCCAGCAGGTCCATCCGCAGCGATTCGGTCGGCTCGGTGCCGGGCGCCAGCGAGACGAACGCCTTGACCAGCTCGCCCGCCATTGGGTCGGGGGTGCCGATCACGCCTGCTTCGGCGACCGCCGGATGCGCCATCAGCGTGCTTTCCACCTCGAACGGCCCGACCAGGTGGCCGGCGGATTTGATCACGTCGTCGGCCCGCCCGACGAACCAGTAGAAGCCGTCCGCGTCCCGCCGTGCGATGTCACCGGTGAGGTACCAGCCGTCGGCGAAGCAGCGCCGGTAGCGCTCGGGTTCGCCGAGATAGCCGCGGAACATCGACGGCCAGCCCGGCCGCAGCGCGAGTTCCCCGTCCTCGCCTGGATCGGTGACCTCGGTGACCTTGCCGTCGACGACGAGCGCGCGTCCGTCGGCGCCCCGCCTGAGCACGCCCGCTTCGATGCCGGGGACCGGCCTGCCCATCGAGCCCGGCCGGACCTCTTCGGCTGCGAAGTTGCTGACCATGATCGCGCCGGTCTCGGTCTGCCACCAGTTGTCGTGCACCGGCAGCCCCAGCGTGCGCTGCCCCCACACCACGACCTCGGGGTTGAGCGGCTCGCCGACGCTGGCGACGAACCGCAGCGCGGACAGGTCCACCTCGGGTGGGGAGCCGTGGCGCATCAGCATGCGCAGCGCGGTCGGCGCGGTGTACCAGACGGTGACCCGCTGCGAGGCGAGCACGCGGTACCAGCGCGCGGCGTCGAAGTCGCCCTCGTCGCTGACCAGCGTGGCGCCGTGCGTCAGCGGTGCGATCACACCGTAGGACATCCCGGTCACCCAGCCCGGATCGGCCGTGCACCAGAAGATGTCCTCGGTGTGCAGGTCGAGCGCGTACGCGGCGGTCACGTGATGCGCGAGCACCGCCTCGTGCACATGGACAGCGCCCTTCGGCGTGCCGGTGGTGCCGCTGGTGAAATGCAGCAACGCCGGCTCGTCCGGCGCGGTCGGCTCGATGGTGAACTCCGGGCTCGCCGACGAGAGCAGCGGGCCCAGCGTGAGCGCGCCGGGCTCTTCGTCACCGTCGCCGGTGAGCAGCACATGACCGAGCGCGGGCAGATCGTCGCGGATACCGCGTACTTTCCGCCGGTACAGCGCGGGCGTGGTGACCAGCACGGCGCCTTCGCCGAGTGTCAGCCGTTGCCGGATCGGCTCCGGGCCGAACGCCGAGAACAGCGGCGAGAGCACACAGCCCGCCTTGAGCGTGCCCAGCACGGCGACGTAGAGATCCGGGACCCGGCCGAGCAGAGTGAACACCCGTTGTCCCCGTTCGACGCCGAGCTCGCGCAGCAAGTTCGCGAAGCGGTTGGTGCGCTCGGAGAGTTCCGCGTAGCTGATCTCGGTGACCGCGTCGTGCTTGTCGACGCACCGCAGTGCCACCTTGTCCGCGAGCGGGCCGGCGGCATGGCGGTCGACCGCCTCGTGCGCGATGTTCAGCCCGCGCCCGCCTGGCAGCCCGTCCAGCGCCGAGCGCGCGCTTTCCCAGCTGAAGTCGCGGCAGGTCTGTTCGTAGCCGATCAGGTTCGCGTCCGGCTGATCCGGCTTCCGGATCGTCTGCCACTTCATGACAGCGAACGGCCGATGAGCTCGGCCAGCTCGACGGTGCGGGCCGCGTAGCCCCATTCGTTGTCGTACCAGCCGAAGACCTTGACGAGCCGGTCGCTCGCCTTGGTCAGGCTCGCGTCGAACACGCACGACGCCGGGTCGCCGATGATGTCCCGCGAGACGATCGGCCTCTCGGTGTAGCGCAGGAGGCCCTTGAGATCGCCATCGGCGGCCTCGGCGAACGCCTCGTTCACCACCTCCGCGGTGACCGGCTTGTCGAGCAGCACGGACAGGTCCGTCAGCGACCCGTCCTCGACCGGCACCCGCACCGCGACCCCGTCGAGCCTGCCGGCGAGCCCGGGGATGACCTCGCCGATCGCCTTGGCCGCGCCGGTGCTGGTGGGGATCAGGTTCACCGCGGCCGACCGGGCGCGCCGCAGGTCCTTGTGCGGTCCGTCGAGCAGCGACTGGTCGTTGGTGTAGCTGTGGATCGTGGTCATCAGCCCGCGCCGGATGCCGAACGCGCGGTGCAGCACGCGGACCATCGGCGCGGCGCAGTTGGTCGTGCAGGACGCGTTGGAGATGACATGGTGGTTCACCGGGTCGTAGGTGTCGTCGTTGACGCCGAGCACGATGGTGGCGTCGACGCCCTTACCGGGTGCGGAGATGATCACCTTCCGCGCGCCGGCGGCGAGGTGGGTCGCGGCGGCCTCGCGGGTGCGGAACCGGCCGGTGGACTCGATCACCACGTCCACGCCGAGCTCGGCCCACGGCAGCGCCGCCGGGTCGGGGCAGTTCTCGACGCTGACCCGTTGCGTGCCGACCGAGATCGTCGAGTCGCGGACCTCGACCTGCTGGCCGAGCCTGCCGTAGGTCGAGTCGTAGGCGAGCAGGTGCGCCAGCGTCTCCGCCGAGGTCACGTCGTTGACCGCGACCACCTCGACCGGGCTGCCCGGCTGCTGGAGCACGTACCGCAGGATGTCGCGGCCGATCCTGCCGAAACCGTTGATACCGAGCCGTACCGTCATCACGTCTCCTTGTCGGATGTCACGTGAGATCGATGCTGTTCGGCCGGGACGTGCCGTCCTAGGGACGAAGGCCCCGAGTGGCCGGGACCGTCGCCTCCTGTGATTCCGGCCGCGTGCCCGGTGGAATGGGAACCGTGAAGATCCTCAGCAGGGATGGGCTCGGCCACCTGGTCGACGTGCTCGCGACCGAGGGCTACCGGGTGATCGGGCCGACCGTCCGCGACAGCGCGATCGTGCTCGACGAGCTGGCTTCGGCGGAGGAGCTGCCCGCGGGCTGGGGCGTCGAGACCGGGCCGGGGCAGTACCGGCTGATCCGCCGCGGCGACCAGGCCGTGTTCGGGCATTCCGCCGGACCCCAGTCGTGGAAACGGTTCCTGCACCCGCCGCGGCGGAAGCTGTGGTCCGCAGGGCCGGATGGGCGGTTCGTCGAGGCCGCCGAAGAGACGCCGCGTTACGCGTTCCTCGGTGTGCGCGGCTGTGATCTCGCGGCCATCGCGAAACTGCGCACCGTGCTCGGACGGCTGCCCGAGCCGTTCGTGATCGGCGTGAACTGCACCGAGCCCGGCGAGGTGTGCTTCTGCGCGTCCATGGGCACCGGCCCTGGCGTCTCCGCGGGCTACGACCTCGCGCTGACCGAGCGAGGACACCGTTTCCTGGTCGACGCCGGTACCGACGAGGGCGCCCGGATACTCGGGCTGCTCGAAACGACGGACGCGTCCGCCGCCGAGGTCACCGCCGCGCGCGACGAGGTGACCGCCGCCGCGGGGAAGATGGGCCGCACCATGCACGGTGGCGACCTGCGCACGCTGATGCGCGACTCACGCGAGTCGCCGCACTGGGCCGACGTGGCGAGCCGGTGCCTGAACTGCGCCAACTGCACGATGGTCTGCC
Organism: Amycolatopsis sp. NPDC059657; assembly: GCF_042734395.1. Classification (NCBI taxonomy): domain Bacteria; kingdom Bacillati; phylum Actinomycetota; class Actinomycetes; order Pseudonocardiales; family Pseudonocardiaceae; genus Amycolatopsis; species Amycolatopsis sp. NPDC059657. The sequence goes on from NZ_JBHWEB010000045.1 coordinate 7,202, forward strand.
CGACCTGCTTCTGCACCAGCACCGAGGACGTCACCGACGTCACCGGCGAGCACGCGGAACGCTGGGAGCACTGGGCGTCCTGCTTCGAACTCGATTTCTCGTATGTGCACGGCGGCAGCGTGCGCGAGTCCGGCGCGAGCCGGTACCGGCAGTGGCTCAGCCACAAGCTCGGCACCTGGCACGACCAGTTCGGCTCGTCCGGCTGTGTCGGCTGCGGGCGATGCATTGCCTGGTGCCCGGCCGGGATCGACCTCGTCGCGGAGGTCGACGCGCTCGCGGAGGCCGCCGATGGGCACTGACCAGCTCCCGGAGCCGTACCGCGTGGTCGCGCGTACCCGGGAGACCCACGACACCGTCACCCTGCGGCTGGAACCACTCGGCAGGCGGCTGCCGCCGTTCCGGGCAGGCCAGTTCATGATGCTGTACGCGCACGGTGTCGGCGAGATCGCGATCTCGATCAGCGGCGATCCGTCCACATCGGACGGAACACTCGAGCACACCATCCGCGACGTCGGCGCGGTGAGCCACGCGCTGCACGAATCCGCGCCGGGAACCGTGCTCGGCGTGCGCGGCCCTTACGGCACGGGCTGGGAGTCCGGCGCGACCGACCTGGTCATCGTCGCGGGCGGCTGCGGGCTCGCCCCGCTGCGCCCGGTGCTGCTCGGCGCGCTGGCCGCCGGCACCGGCCACCAGATCGTCCTCGTCTCCGGCGCGCGCACGCCAGGTGACTTCCTCTTCCCCGAGGAGCAGGAATCCTGGGCGGATCGCGTCGAGCTGCACCGCACCATCGACCGGCCGCACCCCGGCTGGACCGGCCAGGTCGGCTTCGTCACCGAGCCGCTGGAGCGACTGGAACTCGACCCCGGCGCCACGACGGCGTTGCTGTGCGGCCCGGAGGCGATGATCCGGTTCAGCGCCGAAGTATTGCTGCGCAAGGAGATCGCGCCGTCGGACATCCAGGTCTCGCTGGAACGGAACATGCGCTGCGGTATCGGCGTTTGCGGGCACTGCCAGCTCGGCCCGCTCCTGCTGTGCCGTGACGGCCCGGTCGTCGACTACGCGACGGCCGAACCACTGCTGAAAGTCCGGGAGCTGTGATGGGCACACCCACGCTCGCCGTCTGGAAACTCGCCTCGTGCGACGGCTGCCAGCTGACCCTGCTCGACTGCGAGGACGAGCTGCTCGCGCTGGCCGGGCAGGTCAAGATCGCGCATTTCCTGGAAGCCTCCAGCGAAGTGCTGCCAGGCCCGTACGACATCTCGCTCGTCGAAGGCTCGATCACGACCGCCGACGACGCGCGCCGCATCCACGAGATCCGGGCGCGATCGCGGCTGCTGGTGGTCATCGGGGCCTGCGCGACAGCGGGCGGTATCCAGGCGTTGCGCAATTTCGGCGACGTGGCCGAGTTCGCGTCCGTCGTCTACGCGAGCCCCCAGTACATCGACACGCTCGCCACCTCGACACCGGTCTCGGCGCACGTGCCGGTCGACTTCGAGCTGCGCGGGTGTCCCATCGACCGCCGTCAGCTGCTGAACACGCTGTGCGCGCTGCTCGCCGGTCGCAAGCCCGACCTGCCGGACACCAGCGTCTGCACCGAATGCAAACGCCGAGGGCTGACCTGCGTCATGGTCGCCGACGGCACGCCGTGCCTCGGCCCGGTCACCCACGCGGGCTGCGGCGCGCTGTGCCCGGCTTACCGGCGCGGGTGTTTCGGCTGCTTCGGCCCGATGACCGAGCCGAACACGAAGGCGTTCATCCCGCTGCTGCGCGTGCGCGGCATGTCCGAGGGCGAGATCGACCGCGTGTTCGCGACCTTCAACGTGGTGGCGTTCGCGGACGGGGACCAGGCATGAGGGAGCTCAAGGTCGGCGCCCTCGCCAGGGTGGAAGGCGAGGGCGCGCTCCGCGTGATCGTCCACAACGGGCAGGTCGAGCGGACCGAGCTGAACATCTACGAGCCGCCCCGGTTCTTCGAGGCGTTCCTGCGCGGACGTGCGTACACCGAGCCGCCGGACATCACCGCGCGCGTCTGCGGAATCTGCCCGGTCGCCTACCAGACCAGCGCCTGCAACGCACTCGAACAGGCCTGTGGCGTCGAACTCGACCCGAGGCTGGCCGGCCTGCGCCGGCTGCTGTACTGCGGCGAGTGGATCTCCAGCCACGCGTTGCACATCCATCTGCTGCACGCACCCGACTTCCTCGGCCTGCCGGACGGCATCGCGCTCGCCAAAGACCACCGGGGCGCGCTCGAACGCGGCCTGGCGCTGAAGAAGACCGGCAACGCGCTGATGGAACTGCTCGGCGGCCGAGCCATCCACCCGGTCAACGTGCGGGTCGGCGGGTTCTACTCGGCACCATCCAAAAAGGACTTGGCGCCCATGGTCGAGCGGTTGTCGGCCGCGCTGGACCAAGCCTGGGGTGTCGTGCGCTGGGTGGCGGGATTCGAGTTTCCCGACTTCGAGCTGGACCACGACCTGCTGGCCGCGGCCGAGCCCGATCGCTACGCCATCGAAACCGGCGGGATCCGCACGAGCACCGGGCTTTCGTTCCCGGCCACGGAGTTCCCCGAGCATGTCGTCGAGGAGCAGGTGCCGCATTCGACCGCGCTGCACGCCAAGCTGGACGGCAGACGCTATCTCACCGGCCCGCTCGCCAGGTACACGCTGAGCTCGCACCTGCTTTCGCCGATCGCGCGCCAAGCGGCTGCCGAGGCCGGTCTGGGACCTGAATGCCGCAACCCGTTCCGCAGCATCCTCGTGCGCGCGGTCGAGATCGTCTACGCCGTCGACGAGGCACTCCGGCTGATCGACGGATACGAACGCCCGGAACGCCCGTGTGCCGAAGTGCTTCCGCGCGCGGCCACCGGGCACGGGGTGAGCGAAGCGCCGCGTGGACTGCTCTACCACCGCTACGAACTCGACGCGGACGGCCTGATCCGCTCGGCCGCGATCATCCCGCCGACCTCGCAGAACCAGTGCGCCATCGAAGACGACCTGCGCCGGGTCGCCTCGGCCAACCTCGACCTCGGCGACGCCGAACTGACCACGTTGTGCGAACGCGCGATCCGCAACCACGACCCGTGCATCTCCTGCTCCGCGCACTTCCTCGACCTGACCGTGGACCGCCGGTGAGCACGGTCGTGATCGGCGTCGGCACCGAGTTCCGCCGCGACGACGGCGTCGGCCTCGTCGTCGCGGCCGAGCTCGCGAAGCTGCCCGGCGTGCGCGTGAAGACCTGCGACGGCGAACCCTCCGGCCTGCTCGACGCCTGGACCGGCGCCGAACTCGCCATCGTCGTCGACGCGGCACGCGGCTCGTCGCCCGGCCGGATCCGAAGGTCCACAGTGGACCATCTACCGGCCGGTGGCGGCGCGGCGAGCTCCCATGCGATGGGGGTGCCGGAGGCGTTCCGGCTCGGCCGGGCGCTGGGCAGGGTGCCAGGCCGCCTCGTGGTGTTCACCGTCGAGGCGGCCGATCTCGGCGTCGGGCCCGGCTTGTCGGAGCCGGTCGCGGCGGCGGTTCCGGCAGTGGTCGCCGCCGTGCTGGCCGACCTGGCGGCCACTGCCTGACCGGTGCCGTCCCGTCAGGGTTCGAGACACTCCGGTATCGAATCGACGGGACCGCTGGGGCGCTCGGTCGTGCCACTCGGGTCGTAGATCTTCACCCAGCGCACGGTGGAGAACTGCTTGAGGGTAGGCGTGATCTCGCCCGCGATCGTGAATGTGGAGCCATGGCTGGAGCAGCCGCCGGCGAGCCGGACCCTGGCGATGCCGTCGGCGATGGACAGGGAGGTGAAGCCGGTCGCGTCCGAGGCCTCGAACGCCAGCCGCTGGGCGAGTTCGGGTTCGGTCGGCCCCGCGAACAGGCGCTGAAGCGCGCCCCGCGCGACGGCGGGCGGGATCACCGGCCGGGTCACCGCCCGGGTGTAGGGCAGCGTGCCCGCCTCGAATCTCGCCTGGTCGAGTAAGTGCACTTGCACCGGCACGGTCCGGAACGGCGTCGCGATGTCGATGACCACCCGGCTCGGGCCGGTGAGCGTGGAGACGGTGAACGCCGTCCGCGTCGCGAGCCCGATGCCGAAGGTCAGCACGGCTTCGAAGTCACCGGCGTTGACCACTTGCATGACATTGGGCAGCGCGTAGGCACGCCGGGCAGGGCCGTAGGTGCCGTTCCCGGCGTCGTCGTGCCCGTCGGCCGGGCTCATCCGGACCGACAGGATCGCGTCCCCGGCCATCGGGATCGGCAGCCCCGACGGATCGCCGATCAGCCGGGGTACGTACTCGACCTGTCTTTGTGCCGGAAGTGGCCCGGTGAATTCGAACACCACCCGGTCGTAGGTGGGGTGATGCGCGGCGCGGATCGCGACCAGCGTTGTCTGCGCCGCCGCGGCGTTCGCGGGCGCAACGATGGTCCCGCCCAACGCGACGGCGCAGGCGAACAGCGTCAGCGCGGTGTGGATTCTTCGCATGAAATGCCTCCTCGTCGAGTGTCGGAAATGTGGATCGGCTCAGCTCAGCTCGGCCTGGTTGGCCATGGCCGCCTGCCGCACCAGCTCGGGCTGCTGCCCGTTCGGCAAGGGCTCGGCGTGCTCTGCCGGCGGCGTTTTCCGCTGCTCGATCTCCGCCTCGGCGGAGCTGATGAAGCCCACGAAGCTCCGCCCGCGGCACTGCTCGACCACCGCCATGGCCTCGTCGTGGATGGACTCGTCCATCTTCCGGGCTTCCAGCCCGATCCGGGTGGCTTCGCGGTAGTCGATCGGGAACGGGTGGTGCGTGTAGCCGTACACCAGGCGCTCGGAGATACGGGCCGCCCTGTCCTCGTCCGGGTTCTTGGCCAGCAGCAGCAGTTTCGCGTATTGCTCACCGATCTTGAGGCTGCGTCCCCAGCCGCCGAAGTCCAGCGCCCTGATGCCCTGCAGCATCGGCGTGATGGACCCGATGGCGAACTCCGAGGCCGTGCCGAGCAGGTCGTTGAGCGGGATCTGGCCCTCGGCGTCACGGATGAGCCTGGCCAGCGACGCGCTCATCGTGGTGAAGCCGAACTGCCGGACGTAGTCGACGCTCTGGTAGCAGTCGAGCGCGGAGACCGTGGTCGTCGGATTGCGCGGGTCGCCGATCTGCGTGTCGAGCGGGCCGAGTTCGCCGAAGGGGGACAGGTGGACCTGGTCGGCGCCCAGCGCCACCAGCGTGCTCGCGCTCTTGGCCCGCCGCGGCACGTAGACGTGCAGATCCGTGGCGTACCACGACAGGTACAGCACGATCCGGTACGCGCTGTCGAGCATGCCGCCGCGGGAATCCAGCAGCACGTTGATGGTGCGTGAGCGTGCTTCCGTCGGCGGATAGCCGAAAACGCGGCGGCAACTCTCCTTGACGAGGTTTTCGGTGAGCTTGTGCTCGTCCTCGAACGGCTCGAACTGGCCTGTGATGAGCAGCCAGGCCTCATCGCCCGTTTTGGCTGTCAGTGCCTTGCCCGCGCCGAGCACCGCCACTCTGTCCTCAATGGACATCTCGTCGTGATGCCGGTCGTGCCTGCTGATCCCGAGTCCGGTGGCGACGGGCCAGGTGTCGGTCTGTGCGCCGTAGCCCTGGATCGGTGTGGTGCTGGTCATCCGGTATTCCTTTCTGTGCTCGAGCGGGTCAGCGTTTGACGTACCTGGTCACCGCGGCGACCACGGTCGCGCCGAGTGTCAAGCCGGCCAGCAGCAGTCCCGCGGCGAGGGCGTGATGCGTGTCGTTCATCTCCGGCCACTTCAGGATGTTGCTGAAGCCGACTCCCGGCAGCATCAGCCCGAGCGTGAGGATCGCCGCTCGGATGACTGTCAGGCCGGTCCCGACACTGAACAAGACGGTGCCGACGACCACCAGAGCCAGCAGCCAGCGGAGCGCGATAGAGGGCGCGTATCCATAGCCGATGGCACGATCCTGGATCCAGCCCCAGACCTTCCGCGGCGGGTTGTGCTTCCAGGGCAGGGCGGCGTCGCGGTCGTGATACATGGCGCGGAGAACCCGGCGAGCCTCCTGATCCTTGCCGGTCCGTTGATAGAACGAGGCCAGCTGCCGGTACGGCTGCAGCGCGAACCGGTCAGGATCGGCGCCGCCGGTCTTGTCGTGCACGCGTCGGTTGCCTGCTCGTACCCAGTCCAGCCGCTGGTCCAGGTCGGCGTCCGCGAGCCCGTCGTATTCGAAGCCGTCGAGCAACAGGTTGTGCCCGGTGAACTTCTCCGGGCAGTCGTGCAGACAGCGCACCGAGGCGCCGCTGAGGTCGAGCACGCCCTTGTCCGGGGCTCCGTGCAGGGCGAGGTCGCCTGCGGTGGCGTCGCTGAGGTCCGCGGCGGCCTGATCGTCGGACCCGGCCAGGTGCTCGAGGTACAGCTCGGCCTTCCCGCCGATGCGTGCGGCGCGAAGATCGACGGTTCCACTGGTCCTGACCAGTAGATCCTTGGCGACGGTGAGCCCCTGCCCGGTCACCGGGCCGTTCCCGGGCCCGCCTTTCCCGGACTGGACGATCGTCAGGTCACCGCCGATGCCGGCGTGCATGAGCTTGATCTCGCCGACGCAGGTGAAGCCGTCGCGGCAGATCAGGCCGATCCCGACCTGCGCCCGGTCCGCGTCGATCGCGGCGCCACCCGGGTTGCGCAGGGTCGCGCCCTCGAGCAGTACGGCCCCGCCGACATGGATGTCGGTGAGCTTGCACTTGCCGGTCGCCTGAAGACCGTTCCGGCAGTCCAGGTTGTCGGTGATCCGTGACCGCGACAGGTCGACGGCGACGTGCTCGCCCCCGGCGGGCGCCGTCACCCGTGCTCCCCGCAGATACAGGCTGCCGCCGATCTGCATGCTGATGCCGCGCAGGCCGGTGATCTCGCTCCCGCAGCAGAACACGCTGCCACGGGCGCGGAGCCGGTCGAGCTGTAAGGCCGTGCCCGGGCCGGTGAGCTCGGCACCGTTGAAGACGAGGCCGAGCACCTGGGCGTCGAGCAGGCTCACCTGCCCCGTCACCTTGAGCTCGGAAGCGTCGAGTTCGCCGCCCACGCTGAGCCCGTCGGCGTCCCACGCCTTCTCGCCGCGCTTGCCCTCGATGGTCGCCTGTTTCATCGACACCGGCCCGGTCACGGTGGCGTCGTTCATGGTGATCTTGCCGTCCACGCGGAGGTTGTCGGCGTCGATCTTGCCCTTGACGTCGATGCCGGTCAGCACCAGCGCGTCGCCGTCCGGAACGTCGAGATGGGCGCCCTTCAGGTGCAGGTCGTCGTCGACGTGGGCGCCGCGCAGGCACAGCGTCCCGGTCAGCCGGAGGTGCTCGAGCCGGAGGTCGCCGCCGACCCGGAGGTGCTCCGCGTCGATACCCGGCGCGGAGCACTCCCGCAGCGACAGCGACCGGAGCTTGGCGTCGGCCAGGCGCACCTGGTGGTCGAAGGTGCAGTCCGTCAAGATCACCGGGCATTTGACGTCGGCGTACTCGAGATCGAGCTCCCCGTGGATTTCCGCGCCCGCCAGTTTCAGGGAACCTGACTGTCCCGTCCGCAGCAGCCGTCCCAGTATGCCGGCGTGTACCGTTTTCTCGCCGTCCTCGCGGGAAGTGAGATCCAGCAGCTCACCGCGGGCGAATGCCAGTAGAAGCTCGTTTTCGGTCTCGGTCGATGCCGTGAACCCCATCTCGACGGAATGCATTCCCCACCTCTTTCACGGTTCTTCACTTCACTTGGCTAGTACGCGCGATCCCACGCCGAGTCCAAGCTCCATCGCGCGCCACGCGGGACCCGAGTGCACGGGCAAGCCCATGCGGAACCACGTGGGCACGTAAAGCCCGAGCGCCTTCTTTCCCAGCCGCCACAAGGGGTTCGTGCCCACCCGGTAGGCCGGGTCGTCGATGTCGACCGCGATGGGACTCGCCGGCTCGCCGGTGAGCGTGAGCGGAACCTGGGCGAACGTCGCCTTGTCGAACATCTCCATCACGCACATGCTCACCGGCTCGAACTCGGTCGGCTCGACCGCCGAGCCGAGTTCCATGGCCAGCGTGCCCGCGGCCGCGTCGGCCTGCTGCAGCGCCAGGAACGCCTGCTTGACCGGGAAGTCGCCCGCGTCGCCGGGTGCGAAGATCTCCGGGAAGCCGTCGACGGTCCTGGTGCCCGGATCACAGGTGAGGAACCCGCGATCGTCGCGGGGCAGGCCGTCGTAGTCGATCGCGGCCGCGTAGGGCGGGAAGGCGACCAGCACATCGAACTCCCGTGCGCTGCCGTCGCTGTAGGTGATCTCGTTCTCGGTCACCTTCGCGGCATCCACGCCGGTGTGCCCGCTGATGTCCCTGATCTCGAACTCCCGCCGCACGACCTCGTGCAGCTTCGGGCCGAACGCCTGGATGAAGGTGTGCTCGGTGGTGGTGAACTCGATGTCGACCTGATGGCGCACTTCGCGCCGCCGCAGCCAGGTGTCGAGCATGAAGACGAGTTCGTACAGCGGCCCGGCGCACTTGTTGTTCGGCGGCACCACGAACACCACCCGCTGCGGGCGGCCGTGGCGCGCGTTCTGCACGACCCACTGCAGGTCTTCGCCGAGCTGGTGCAGCTGGGCCGGGGTCCAGACCTGCCGTCCGTACTCGGCGAGGCCGGGGATCTCGTCGGGCCGCATGCTCGCGCCGGTGGCGATGACGAGCCGGTCGTAGCCGACCGGGCCACCCGTGGTCTCGACGACGCCGCGCGCGGTGTCGACGCCTTGCACGGTCGCCACCCGCTGCTCGATGTCCCGGCGCCGCAAGCCTTTCGCCAGCGGTGAGTGCATGGGCCATTCGGCTCCGCCGAAGGGGAGGTAGACGCCCGCCGGTTTGAACAGGAACTCGTCACGGTCGGAGACCAGGATGATCTCCGCCTTGTCGGCGCCGACCCGCGAGCGAAGCAGGAACGCGGTCTCCAGCCCGGCGAACCCACTGCCGAGCACCACCACACGTGACGCGGACATGCGCACTCCTCTCGTCAAGGGGACCGCTGCGGCCCCGGCGTTCAACTGTGATCCTCGAGAGCCCGGCCGCGTCAGGGGCGTCGGGGCTAAGGCATCGGGACTTTGGTCCCGGTCAGGTGAGCAGGGACCGGCGCAACCGCCAGGACGCGAAACCGAGTAGCACCAAGGCGAAGCCGCCCAGCACACCGAGCGGGACGAGGATCGACACGAGCGTGCCGCCCCGGGAAAGCAGCGTGGTCCACGCGTCGACCGCCCAGGCGTGCGGCGTGAAATGGCCGAGTGAGCGGACGACCCCGGTGACGATCTCCAGCGGCCACATGCAGCCGCCGAGCATGCCGAACGCGATGCCGATGGCAGGCCCGATCGCCGAGACCTGCTCGGGCGTACGGAACAGGGTCCCGCTGAGCATGCCGGCACCCGTGCCGACGAGTGCCCACGTCGCGGTGAGCGCGATGGCGGCGAGCGGGTCGCCCCAGCTCACCCCGAACAGCAGCGCGCCGCAGGTGACGATCAGCGCGGACTGCAGCAGTGCGAGGCCGAAGTAGCACAGGCCTTCACCGAGCACGATGTCGCGCGCGCGAACCGGTGCGGCGAGCGCGCGGGAGTAGATGCCCAGCCTGCGTGTCTCGACCATCGCCGCGCCGGCGGCCAGCGTGTTGATGAACACGAACAGCACGAGCATGGTCGGTGCGCTGTAACCGAAACCCGGCGGCAGCGTGTCGCCCGCGCTGTCCACCACTTCCGTGCGCACGCTCACCCGAGGTGTCGCCGCTTCCAGCGAGCGGGCCAGCGCGAGCCGCGAGCCGAGCGTGCCGCCCGCGTTGGCCGCCGCGAAGGCCGCGGCCTGCACCACCGAGGCGTGCCGTGCCACCACGGACGAGACCGCGGTCCACGCGCCCTGCCCGCCTCCGGTGGAAGCGGTGAGCAGCAACGGGATCTCCACGGTGCCGCCAGCGGCCAGTGTGGCGTCCACATCGGGCGGAATCCGGACGACCGCGTCAAGCTCGTTGCGCCGCAACGCGTCGAGCGCCGCTTGATCGTCTTCGAAGGTCTTGGGGCCGAGCGACTTCAGGTCGTCCGCGAGTTCCGCGGCCAGCGGGCCTGGCGCGGTCACCAGGCCGACCCGGAAGGCGGGCCTGCCGCCGACGGTCATCCCGATCACCAGTATCACCACGACCGGGAGCAGCACGACGAAGAACAGGGAGAGCCGGTCGCGCAGCAGCCTTCTCAGCGAAGCCCCCGCGATCGTGAGCGCGTTCACCGGGCCACCGCCCGTCGGTTCAGTAACGCGACGACGGCCGTGAGCACCACGCAGAACCCCAGTATCGCCAGCACCGGGACGATCGCGCTGGCGCCACCCGCGCCCCCGGCCAGGTCCGTGAACGCGCGCATCGCCCAGCCGTTGGGTGTGAAGAGCGTGAGCTTGCGCATGATCTCCGGCGCCGCGCTGACGAACACGAAGTTCCCGCCGAGCAGCACGAGCCCGAAAGTCAAGATCGAGGCGAGCCCGTCGGCCTGCCGCTCGGTGTGTGCCACCGCGATCACGAACGCGGTCAGGCAGACCAGCGCGAGCGCCATCGCCACGATCAGCGCGGCCACCGCGGGCAGCGGTCCCCAATCGACTCCGAACGCCAGCGAGGTGACCGCCGCGACCGTGCTCAGGCTGGCGGTCGCGTAGGCGAAGGTGGCGAGCGACTTGCCTGCCAGCACCGTGCCGGGACCGACCGGGGCGGCGGCGATCCGGTCGAGGGTGCCGTCGCGCCGTTCGAGGAAGTACCCGCGCGCGCCGAAGCCGATCGCGAAGAACGTGAAGAAGATCCCCATCCCCGGCGCGTAGTAGCTCACCGCCCTGAGCCGCTTGGTGCCCGCCGCGCGCTGGACGACCTGCTCAGGCAGCCGCAGCCCGGCGGCACGCTCGGCGAGTCCCTCGGCGGGTGCGCCCGCGGCGATGGCGGTCGCGACCGCCAGCCGGTCGGCGTTGAGCTGCGCCACGAACGACTCGGCGATGGACCGCGAGACCTCGCCTGCCAGCGGAGCGTCCACAGTGGTCAGAACGGCGATCGGCGGCACGACCGCGCCGTGTGCCGCGGCGGTGAACCCGGCCGGGATCACCAGTGCCGCGCCGAGTTCGCCGTTGTCGACGCGGGTGCGGGCATCGGCGGTCCCTGACACCGGTTCCACCGTGAGCACCGACGCGAGTTCCGGGCCGGACAGGAAGCCGGTGAAGGCGGCCGAGAGCACGCCGTGGTCCTCGTCGACCACGGCGATCGTGGTGTGGAAGGTGTCGGCGCCGCTGAAGGCGAAGCTCATCAGCGCCGAGACCGCGATCGGCGCGAGGAAGCCCAGCACCCACGCGGACCGGTCGCGCATCCGCTGGCGCAGGTCCTTGGCGGCGATGACGAAGGCGGCGCGCATGGTCACTCCCTCAGTGCGGTGCCGGTCAAGTGCAGGAAGACCGCTTCCAGGTCCGGTTCGGCGACCTCGGCCGAGTTGACGGCGGCTCCGGCGTGTTCGGCGGCGTCGAGGACCGAGGGCAGCAGTTTCCTGCCCTCGTGCGCCACGAGGTGCACCTCGGAGCCTGCGATGTCGGCGCCGTCGACACCGGGAAGGCGACGGCACGCGGCCGCGAAGGCGGCGAGGTCGCCGGTGGCGGACAAGGTGATCCGGTCGCGTTCGCCGAGCCTGGCGACCAGCTCGCGACGGGTGCCTTCGGCGATCAGCCTGCCCTGGTCGATGATGCCGACCCGGTCGCACAGCCGCTCGGCTTCCTCCATGTAGTGCGTGGTGTAGAGCACGGCCATCCCGGCCGCGCCGAAGTTACGGACGCTTTCCAGGATCGCGTGCCTGCTCTGCGGGTCGACGCCGACGGTCGGCTCGTCGAGCACGAGCAGCGTCGGCCGGTGCAGCAGCCCGGCGCCGATGTTCAGCCGCCTGCGCATCCCGCCGGAGAACGACTCGACCTTCTCGCCGGCACGGTCGGTGAGCCCGATCAGGTCGAGCACCTCGTCCACACGTTCGGCCAGCAGCTTGCCGCGCAGGCGGTACAGCTTGCCGAAGAAGCGCAGATTCTCGCGTGCGGTGAGGTCGGGGTACAGCGCGATGTCCTGTGGCACATAGCCGACGAGCGCCTTGGCACCGGTCGACGAGCGGCTCATCGGCAACCCGCCGATGGTCACGGTTCCCGCGTCAGGGCCCAGCAGCCCGCACACCATCCGGATGGTCGTTGTCTTGCCCGCCCCGTTCGGGCCGAGCAGCCCGTAGGTCTCGCCGGCCGCCACGGCGAACCCGACATCGGCCACGGCGAGCCGTTCGCCGAACCACTTGGTCAGCCCGGTCGCGGCGAGCACCTCGGAATGCCTGGTGCGCAAGGAAGACGACGCCTGCTGAGTCATCGGCCCAGCATCCGGCGCGGCCGGAGCGCGGGGGAGTGCCCAAGGTACCGGGCGAGCGGGACGTTGGACCCTGCGCACGGTTCCGCAAAGCGGGAAAAGTAGGCGGGAACCAGCAGAGGGAGACGTAATGGCCAGCCTTCCCGCGGCGGATCACGGTCGCGGCCCGCATCGGCACATGACGGCGCAGGACAGCTTCTGGCTGGACCTGGACCGCCCGGAGAACCGGATGGCGATCACCTCGGTGCTCTGGACCGCGACCCCGATCGATCCCGACCGGCTCCGCACCGTCATCGCCGAACGCCTGCTGGGGCGCTACCCGGTCTATTCGCAGCATCCGGTACGGGACGGCATGCCAGGGTCCGCAGGCTGGCGGACCGACACGGATTTCGACCTGGCCCGCCATGTCATCGTCGACAAGCTGCCGGAACCGGGCACCCGCCACGAGCTTCAGGACTTCGTCGCGGCGCAGCGCAGCCGCCCATTCGACCTCACGCATCCGCTCTGGTCCGCCCATCTGCTGCAGGGATATGGGGAAGGGAGCGCGCTCGTGCTCCGGTCCCACCACGCGATGGCCGACGGCATCCGGCTCACCCAGGTCATGTTCAGCCTGTTCGACCTGATCGGGACCGAGACGACGCCGCCGAAGGTCGGCGGCGCGGGCCCCCGCCGCGCCGAGCAGGTTCAGCCAGCGGCGAGATTGACCGCGGCGGCGCTGCGGGCGGTCGGCGACCTCGGCGGCAGGCTGCGCGAGATCGCGCGGCGGGCAGGCCCGTTCGCGGAGGCCGCCGTCGCGTTGCCGGTGCTCGGCGCGTCGGCGGCCGTGGCGGCGGCGGGCGCGCTCGCCACGGCCGTACCCACCACTCCACGCCAGGTGACCGACGCGGTCTCGACCTCCGCGATGACACTCTGGAACAGCGTGCGCAGCGTCGTGAAGCTGGCGGGATCACCGGCCGTCGCCGGAATGTGGATCGCCGAGCCGGGCATCGAGAAGACCGCGGTGTGGGGCGACGCCATACCGCTCGAGGTGGTCAAGCGGATCAGCGCGGAAACCGGGACGACGGTCAACGACGTCTGCGTCACGCTGGTCACCGGCGCCGTCGGCCGCTACCTGGCCGAGCGGGGCGCCGAGCTTCCCGACCTGGCCTGGATGATCCCGGTCAGCCTGGAGGCTTTCGACGCCGAGCTTCCAACGACACTCGGCAACCACTTCTCGCTGGTACTCGCACAGCTACCGTCCTACGGCCGCGGATTTCGCGAAAGGCTCGCGAAAACGCACCGGCGTATCGCCCGCATCCGCGACTCCTACGAGCCGATCCTCACCCATGGCATCCAGCAGGCACTGAGCCAAAGCCCGGCACCACTGGCCGCAGGTGTTTCTCGCTACTTCGCCGACAAGGCGATCGGCGTGCTCACCAACGTCCCCGGCCCACCCGTGCCGATGGAAATCGCGGGCGCCCGCGTCGTCGGCGTCGTCGGCTGGGCGCCGTGCAGCGGCAGCCAGGCCATCACGGTCTGCGTGTTCAGCTACGCGGGCGACGTGTTCTTCGGCTTTGGAACGGATCGCCGGTCGATCCCCGACCCGGAACGCCTCATTTCCGCGCTGGACGCGGAAATCCAGTCCGCTCGAAGTTAGTCACCCTCTGAGAAAGACGGTTCCCATGAAGCTCGACGAGTTCCTGACCACGGCGAAAGAGACCATGACGGTGAAGCGCGTGTATGCCGAGCCGATCGAGAAGGACGGCGTCCTGGTGATCCCCGCGGCCACGGTCGGCGGAGGCGCCGGAGGCGGGCAGGGCCACGACAAGACCGGCCAAGACGGCGAAGGCGGGGGATTCGGAGCGGGTGCCCGGCCCGCTGGCGCGTACACCGTCAGTGACGGGAACGTCCGGTGGGTTCCGGCCGTCGACGTCAACCGTTTCGTGGCCACGCTCGGCGCCGTGGCCATCGTTTTCCTGATAACCCGGATGCGGATCGCGAAGCTTCGCGCCAAAGCCGCCGAAGCGAAATGACCGATGCGGCAGGGGAGCGCCATAACATGACGTCGGCCTCTCGGATAGTGGCGCGACGTGAGTGGTGTGGTTCCGGCGTCGCTGGTGCTGTCGGTGTGTCCGGCGAAGGCGCGCGCGACGGCGTAGCCGAAGTTGCGTTCGACCCAGGTGAGCGTCGTGTGGCGGAGCCAGTGGGTTGAGATCTGTTATTCGCGACCGGTGGAGGTGTTTGCCGATTGCGGCGCACGGTCGCTTCGAGTCCACATGCGCGGGTACCGGCCGGCCGCCTCTGACCTCAGCGTCCCGACAGCTTCGTGTGCTGCGAGCTCCCGCTCCCAGAGCACAAAGGACCTCGTGAGTGTTGGGGGGGGGGGGGTGCGCCCGCCACCACAAACAGGGGGTTTTTGGGGGTGAGCCGAGCGCCCGGGGGGGGTTGAGGCTTGTAGGC
>NZ_JBHWEB010000045.1:21988-74374 GCF_042734395.1 Amycolatopsis sp. NPDC059657
TGTCGGGCGGGCCGAGCACGGCGTCCACGTCCTCTTTGGTGCGGTTGGGGGTGGCGTGGTCGCCTAGCCCCCCCCAACACTCACGAGGTTTTAGTGCGGGATCAGCGTCCAGCGCTGGTTGGTTTCAGCCTTGTCGGCGAAGAGCTGGACGAGGGTGGCGTTGGCGGTGCCGTGGGCCTTGGCGTCGAGCACCTTGGCCGAGTGGACGCCGCGGAGTGCGTAGGGGGCTCCTGATGGGTCGGTGGTGAACTCGAATTGCTGGTTTTGTCCGTAGTGGCAGTTGTGTTGCATGATGAAGGCCTGGTTTTCGACGCTGGCGTTGTCGACGTCGAGGCATCTTCCGGAGTTGCGGTTTTTGAGGCCGTAGATGTTGTTGCCGAGCGGGACGAGGTCCCAGATCTGCTTGACGCCGCCGACGCAATCCCAGAGTTCGATGGCGGCGCGGTCGTTGAGCGCGTCCTGGCCGACTCCGGCGACCTGGATGCACCGGCCGGATTCGACTCCTCTGATTTCGACCGCCTTCGGCGCGATCGCGGTCGCCCGGTAAGCGACGCCGCCACCGCCGTCGAGGCTCCAGTCGACCCGTCCACCCTGGAAATTGCTCCGCCTGCCCTTGGGCAGTGCCAGCTCGTCGCTGGTGGGGTAGCCGAGCCAGGACCGTTCCGCGCCCAGGTCGTTCCACTTCTGGCGGATGGAGCCGTAGACGAGCATCGAGCCGATATTGGGGTGCCAGTAGATGGCGCTGTAGTTGCGCGCGAAGGTGGAGTACACGCCGACTCCGTCCGGCAGCTTCGTCGGGTCGGAGGTCGGCCAGCTGAGCATGCCGTCCTCCGCGCCCGCTTCGACGAATTTCCGGTAGATATCCCCGTAAATGCCGTAGACGCCGCCGTTCTTGATGTCGTACACGGCGCCGCCGGAGAACTTTTGCATCTGCCCGGCGGGACTGGCGAGCGGGCCGAAGGACTCCTGGAAGGCGACCGGAAGGCCAATACCTCCGTTGTGGGCGCCCATCGCCTTGTACTTCTGGTAGATCCGTCCCGCGACCGGGTAGACGCGGACGTCGGAGCCTTCGTGCCTGAGGTAGATGGCGCCCCGTTCGTATTCCCGGTAGCCGTTCCCGGCGGAGTCGAGCACCGCTTCGGCGATGGGCTTGCCGATGGCGGCGCGGAGATCGGCGTTGGAGTTGTACAGCCGGTCGATGGGCATTGGCGGCCGGGGTGAGTCGGCGAACCAGTCCGACGGGGACGGGACGCTGTTGACCCTGAACTCGGTGAAGTCGCTCCGTGAACCCGGGACGAAGAGCCCGTAGTAGCTCGCGCGGTCGGTGAACGGGGCCAGCGTGTCATACGACGGGCACCAGGTCGCCAGCTTCCGGAACATGTCGGTGCCGTCGGTCGGCGCGACGTCGGCGTGCGCCCGGCTCATCGTGCTTTCGCTTTCCACGTAACGGAGATAGCGGCCGGGCCGGGTCACCGACTGGAACGAGAGACAGCTGGGGTCGGCGAGACCCGCCTCGACCCGCCAGGTCTGCTTGGGCTGCTCGGCGGCCGTCCACTTGGTGAGGGTGGCCGTTCCGTTGTCGTCGGTGAGATAGACGTCCTTGTCACGGGTTTCCGAGATTCCCCGGATGGTCTGGATGTCGTGCTGGTACTGGCCGACGCGCAGGAACTTCTCCCGGTCGATCGACGAGCCGGCGAGCGCGGTGTTGGCGGCGTTCACCAGGTCCGGGTGGAAGCGGCTGCCGAGCGCGGTGTCCCGGATCGCGTTGATCTGCTTGACGCGTTCCAGGTCGCGGCGGCGCAGCTCGTTGTCGATGTCGCGCTGGCGGGCGTCGGCCGCGCCGGTTTCGATGAACTTCGTGCGATCGGCGTCTTCGAGGCTCAGCACGGCTTCACGGGCGGCGAGGAACACCTCGCTGCCGGAGGGCGCGAGCTTGTAGACCGTGCGGACGAAGTCGTCGTCGTCGAGTTTGCGCATCTTGTCGTCGGCGATGATGCCGAGTGCTTGGTAGGCCGCGGCGGCCTTCTTCTCCTCGGCGATCGCGGCGGCCTTCTCGGCCTCGGTCTTGTCGTTGGCCTCGCGGATCTGCCGGGCGACGTCTTCCTTGTGAGAGGTGAAAATCTCAACGGTCAGGAAGGACCACTGCTTCTCGGGCGTGCCGCTCAACGCCTCACGGGCGGCCTTGCGGGTCTCGATGTCCTTGTGCTCGTCGGTGTTCAGGTCGAGGAAGACGATGAAGTCGTAAATGGACCGACCCAGCTCCGGGGTGTACCTGTCCTCGGTCACGCCGATGACCTTCGCGGCGTCGACCTTCGCCTTGCGTTCCTTCTCCTGCTGCTGGCGCCGCTCGTTGACGATCGCGATGTCCTCTTGGTGCGCCGCCGCCATGCCGGTCTTGATGTAGGTGGTGCACGGGGCGCAGGGCGGATCGTTCTTCACCAGCAGCGCGTCGATCGCCGCTTGCTTGACCTTCTGGTTCGCCGGATCGGCCGGCCGTGGCTTGTCCTGGTCGTCGGCGGCCCGGTACATCGCCGAAGTGAAGTCGCGATCGGACAGTTGCGTCAGCTCCGGCCCCGCCACGATCCCCAGCAACGCCGCGGCGTTGCCCTTTTCGATCTCCGTCGACGGCGGCGGGCCGTCGGCCCGCGCGGTGTCGAAACTCATCAGGCTCACTGCCGTGGCGAGCACGGCGGGAAGCACCGCACTGCGCATAACACGTCTCAGTCTCATTTTTCGGCTCTCTCAAGGAAAAACGGATAATGAGGACGCCGGCCGCTGAGGTTCCAGTGGCCGGCGTCTTCTCGTGCGGGAAGACCGGTGTTACTGGGGAATGATGGTCCAGCGCTGGTTGGCTTCACCCTTGTCCGCGAACTGCTGGAGCAGGGTGGCGTTGGCGGTGCCGTGGCCCTTGGCGTCGAGCACCTTGGCCGAGTGCACGGCACGCAGCGCGTAGTTCGCGCCGGTGTTGTCGGTCGTGAACTCCCACTGCTGGTTGAGACCGCCGTGGCAGGTGTGCTGGATGATCCCGCCCTGGTTGTCCAGTGTGTTGTTGTAGACGTCCAGGCACTTGCCCGAATTGCGGTTCTTCAGGTTGTACTTGTCGTTGCCGAGCGCGACGACGTCCCAGATCTGCTTCACACCTGCGACGCAGTCCCACAGTTCGATGGCCGCGCCGTCCCTGATGGCGTCTTGCCCGAGGCCCGCGACCTGGATGCAGCGGCCGGATTCGGCACCCTTGAGCTCGATCGCCTTCGGCGCGACCGGAACCGTCTTGTACGCGACGGTGATGCCGCCGTCGTTGCTGAAGTCGATCCGTCCACTTTGGAAGGTGTTGCGCCTGCCCTTCGGCAGGTCGAACTCGTCGCTGGTGGGGTAGCCGAGCCACGACTTCTCCGCGCCGAGTTCGTTGTACTTGCCGCGGATGGAGCCGTAGACGAGCTTCGCGCCGGTGACCTGGGTGTAGTAGATGGCGCCGGTGTTGCCGAAGAACGTGGTGTACCAGCCGATCCCGTCGGACAGGGCGACGGTGTCGGAGGTCGGGTAGCTCAGCAGGCCGTTCTCCGAACCCGTCGCGGCGTACTTCTGGTAGCTCTCGCCGTAGACGACGAACGTGCCGACGCCGGACACCGCGTACACCGCGCCGCCGGTGAACCGCTGGACGCGGCCCTTGCTGAACGCGCGCTCGTCCTCGACCGGGTAGCCGAGCACGCCGCTTTCGTAGCCGAGCGAAGCGAACTTGGCCAGCACCTCACCCGCGACGACGGACGTCGTGAGGTTGGTGGCACCCGGGCGGAAGGCCTGGTACAGACGGCCGTTCTGGTACTGGCGGTAGCCGGCCCCGTTGCCGC
Organism: Amycolatopsis sp. NPDC059657; assembly: GCF_042734395.1. NCBI lineage: Bacteria > Bacillati > Actinomycetota > Actinomycetes > Pseudonocardiales > Pseudonocardiaceae > Amycolatopsis > Amycolatopsis sp. NPDC059657. Next base: position 25,837 of record NZ_JBHWEB010000045.1, read on the forward strand.
CGAGCACCGCGTCGGCGGTCGGCGCGCCGAGCCTGCCGCGGGCGTTCGCGTCGGTGTTGTAGCGCCGCTCGATGGGCGTCGGCGGCTTCGGCGCTTCCACCGACCACACGGCGCCACCGGACGGTGCGTTCACCGCGAGGTCGACCTTCGACTGGACGTGGCTGAAGGCGATGCCGGAACCGGACCGGCGCGCGCACCAGGTCACCGTGGGCCCGAAGGCGTTGGTGCCGTCGGCCGGGTCGACGCTGAGCCGGTTGTTGACGTAGCGCAGGTAGTGGTTCGGCCGGGTGGTCGAGGCGAACGAGTGACAGGTCGGGTCGGCGAGTCCCGGTTCGACCTTCCAGACCTGTTCCGGGTGCTGCCCGGCCGCCCACGGGTTCAGCAGTGCCTGCCCGTTGCCGTCGGCGAGGTAGAAGTCGTCGAGCGCGACCGTGCGCAGTGTCTGCGTGAGGTTCTCGTCCTTGCCGGTGAGCAGGAACCGGAGGCGGTCGGCCGTCGTGCCCGCGAGTGCCTTGTCGGCGGCGGCGACCAGCGCGGGGTGCGCGAGGCTGTTCGCCGCGCGGGTGCGCAGTTCGAAGATCTGGCGGGTGCGTGCCTCGTCCCGCTTCTTGAGCGTGTTCTCGATGTCGCGCTCGTGGGCTTCCTGCGCGCCGGTGTCGATGAAACGCTTCCACTGCACCGGATCGTGGCTGGCGAGCGCCTCTTCGGCGGCGCCGAAGACCTCGGTGTCCTGCGCGACGCGGTTGGAGATCTCGAACACGAAGGACTGGTCCGAGAGGCGGACCATGTTCTCGGGCGCGACGATGCCGAGCGCGTGCCAGGCCGCGTTCGCCTTGGCTTCACGGGCGAGCGCGGCGTCCTTATCGGCCTGGCTCTGGTCGGCCCTTTCCCTGATGAGGCGCTGGACGTCGGCGGTGTGCGCGATGCCGAGCCCGGAGCTCAGGAAGGTCCACTGCTCGTCGGGGGTGCCGGTGAGCGCGATCTGCGCCTTTTCCTTGACCAGCTGGTCCTTGTGCGCGTCCGCGTTCAGGTCGAGGTAGGCGATGAAGTCGAAGAGGGACATGGCCTTCTCCGCGTTCCCCACCGGGATGCGGAGCAGCTGACCCGCGAGCGCCTTGGCGTCCCGCTCCTTGTTCTGCTGGTCACGCCATTCGAGGTCGAGCCGGACGTCCTCCTCGTGCGCGATCTTCATCCCTGTCTTGATGAACGTGAGGCAGGCGGCGTCACCTTCCTCGAGTGCCTTGAGAGCGGCCGACTTCACGGTGCGGTTGCCCGGCTCGAGCGGGCGCGGCTTGTCCTGGTCGTCCGCGATGCGGTACATGGCCACGGTGAAATCGCGGTCGGTCAGTACCATCAGCTCGGGGCCGGGATTGACGCCGAGCAGCGCCGCGGCCGCGATCTTCTCGTCGTCGGTGGACTGGGCCGCCGCCGCGCGGGCGGCTGTGCCGGTGGTCGGGACACCGACCGGTTCCCAGTTTTTCGGTGCGGCGGCCGGGTTTCCCGGTGTGGTGGCCGCGATGGCGGGAGCGGGAGCGAACCCGGCGATCGTGGCGGCCGCGGCGCCGGCCACCACCGCGGAGCGCACGCGCCGGGGCCAGGCCCGGTTCGGTCTGCTTGCTGATACGGAGCTACTCAAAATGGATTCCTTATGATGGTGGAAAGTCCATGGGAGCACGCATAAAACCCCAGGCGCGTGCGAGCAAATCGTTGCCATGTAGGGAAAAAATGGTCAAGACCAGCCGTCGGACCGTAACAGGTTCGTGATCGCCCGAGCTGCCGGGTGTGACCTGGATCATATTCTGAAGTCCGCCGCCTGTTTTTTCTGGCAGAGTCGGCATTCTGTGTGAGAACACGGAATACCGACTAACTTGGGGGTTATCGGTGCACTGGGGATCGGCCATTACTGGCTGTGCGTTGACAGCTGCGCTCACCATTACCGGCTGTGGTCAAGTGGCGGCCGCGGAAACCTATGACACTACTGCGTTCGGCGTAGTTCGAGCGACCGGAATAGAGCAGTCGCCGTGGTATCCGAATGTTCGGCAGGCGGCGCTTTTTCACGCTCAGGCGCTGGTCAGGGCGTCCGCATGGCAGGCTTTGCGGTCGTCTGACGAGGCGGTGCTACGCGAGTTCGTGCTCCGTGGATTCGCGAAAGCCCGGCAGCGGGCCAATGAATTCAATGCGCGTAACCGGGATTTCGCTCAAAGGGTTTACGACACATATACGGCCGCCTATTCGCCACTGGTGCACGCCACCGCCGACAATGTGCTCAAAGGTAGTAGCGCTGACTGGGATTGGTTCGCCCGTACTGGTTTCGCGGAAGCCAAAGCGCGCGACAATGCGGCCAGGGAAGCCGACGAGCAGCACAAGCAGCAGATCGCGCAGGCCGACCGTGACTTCGTGCGGCTGCTGTCGACCAGCGATCCCGGCGAGCAGGTGCGGCAGGCCGCCGAGTACGCCCTGCGCAACGGCGGGCTGGACGCCGACATCCGGGAGTTCTACGCGAGCGGCTGGATGGCCGCCGCCGGACTGGACGTCGAACTCTTCCGCGTGCGTACCCAGGACGCGGGCATGTACCTCCACGCCACCATCTCCCAGCTGATCATCGACGCGCAGGAAGCCGAAAAGGCGGCACTCGCCGCGACCGGGGAAGCGGCGGTCCAGGCCCGTGCCGTCGCCGCAGGGGCGTGGGCGGACACGAAGCAGAAGGCCGACGCGGCAAGGAAAACCTGGGACGACGAGGGCAAGCTCTGCCTGGAGCAGGCCCGCTACTGGCAGACCGTGCTCGACCGGGCCAACGGGCAGGCCGATCCGGTGTGGCAGAGCATCGGCGCCGCGGCGGACAAGCAGCGCGGCACCTGGACGACCGAGTCCGCCTTCGCGGACGGCCAGGCCCGGCACTGGGGTGACGTCGGCGCCGACGCGCAGGCCGGTTACGACCGCATGACCACCGAACACTGAGCCTTTCCTCCCTCTTCCCTGTCCCTGTTCTTGTTTTCGTGAATCCGGGGTGTCCTAACCATGTCCAGATCACCGTGGCGCTCGAGGCGGAAGACGTCGATCGGATGGCGCAGAGCCGTGGTCCTCACGGTGACCGCCGCCTTCTTGGCAGGCACGATGAGCGACGGCGCCGCGGCCATGGCCGAAACGGCCGCCGCACGTGCCGCCGCTCAGCGGCCGTCGGCGAACAAGGAAAAGGCGCAGAACGCGGCCCCTGCGCAGGACGGGCTGGACCCCGAGGACCAGGCGCTGCTCGACCAGATGCAGCGTGACCTCCTCGCCGACATCGCCGCGTTCGACGAGGACGAGGAAGTCCGCGAGGCGGCCAGGGTCACCCTGAAGAAGGCGGAGGCCGGTGACAAGAAGGCCGTCGAGGACTTCTTCGACCACGGCCAGCAGGACGCGAAAAAGGCCGCGAAGGAACGGAAAGACCGCGTCGACGCGGAGAACCGCAAGCTGATCGAGGCGCTGGTGGGCACGGGCGGCCCGGCGTTCAACGCGGCTGTCACGCTGGCGCTGCAGAAGGACGCCCGCGAACGCGCGAACTTCCTGGCCTTCGGCCGCGACATCGCCGCGGAGCAGGATCGCCGCGACGGGGCCTACGAGAAGGAACTCAGGGACCGGCGGCGGGCGCACGTCGAAGCGGCGGCCGCACAGGGCACGCCGGAGGTATCCAAAGCGGCCAAGGCCGCGTTGGCCGCCGGCGACGCCGCGATCGAGGAGTACCTCAAGACCGGATACCTCGTCGCGGCGAAGAAGGACGCGGACGCCCGTGACGCGCAGCTGGCGGAGCTGGAGCGGCAGCGCAAGGAGAACGAGGCCGCGTCGGCCGAGGCACAGAAGATCGTCAGGGCGATGAAGGCCCGTCGCAACATCCTCACCGCGCACGGCGATGGGTTGAAGGCGTTGGAGCGCGCGGCGAACGACATGACCGGCGCGGCGGACGCGTCCCGCGAGGCGGCCAGGGTGCTCGCCGCGGATCAGGCGAGCGGTCAGTACCACCCCGAGCTGTACCAGCGTGCGAAGGACAGGGTGGCGCAACAGCTTCAGTACGCGATCGCCGACGCCAGGGAGGCCGAGACCGCCGCCGCCGGTGCGACCACGCAGGCCAACATCCTGGTCGAGAACGGGATGCCGCACGGCTCGCAGTGGGTGAAGGTCGTCCAGGGCATGGCCGCCGCCGCGCAGGCGGGCAAGCAGGCCACGGAATCCGCGGTGCACGCGGTGGACGCGATCGCCGCGGACGCCGCGGCGACCGACGCCGCCGACAAGGCCAAGAAGCACGAGGAAAACGCCAAGCAGTGGCTGGCCAACGCGAAGTCGCACGAAGCGAGTGCCCTGCAGATGGCCAAGGCGGCTCGGGACGAGGCCAACGCGGCGGCGGAGGCCGCGCGGCTGGCGAAGCAGGCGAGGATCGACGCCGAGGCGGCGCTGGCCAGTGCCAAGGCGCATGCCGCGAACGTCAAGCAGGCTCGTGCCGACGCGGAGAACCAGCGGACCATCGCGGCGCAGAAGCGTCAGGAGGCCGAGCAGTGGCGCGGGGTCGCGGAACAGAAGCGTAAGGAAGCCGAGGCGAAGCAGCGCGTGGCCGCCGAGGAGCGGGCCAAGGCGGTGCAGGAGGCGAACCTCGCGCGCCAGAAGCGGCAGGAAGCCGAAGCGCAGCAACGGATCGCGTCCGACAAGCGGGTGGCGGCGCAGCAGCAGGAGCAGATCGCGGCCGACGCGGCCAAGGACGCGCGGGCACAGGAACAGATCGCGGCCAACGCCGACAACAGCGCGAGTATCGAGGAGAACCGGGCCCACCAGGCGCGGGAAGAGGCCGAGCAGCTCAGGCAGTCGGCCGACACCGCCGAGAAGCGGGCGCAGGCGCTCGGCCAGCTGGCCGACCGTGCGGAAAGCTCCTCGGAGATCATCCAAGAGGACAAGGTGAAGGCGCGGAACGCGGCGAACCAGGCGCGCACCGACGCGAACACCGCTCGGGGCGCGGCGAACACCGCGCAGCAGCGTGCCAATGAAGCGGGCGCGGCCGCGGTGAACTCCCGCAAGGCCGCGACCGAGGCGCAGGGCGCCGCCGGCCGGTCTCGCGCACACGCGGACCGGGCGCAGTCGGCGGCGTCGGAAGCCCGTGCCGCGGCACGGGAGGCCGAGCACGCCGCGGGAATGTCCCGTGCGGCGGCGAACCAGGCGCAGGCCGCCGCGTCGCGGGCGAACCAGGCGGCCAACCGTGCCGAGCAAGAGGCCGCCGCGGTGCACGCCGAGGCGATGCGGGCGCGGGCGGACGCGGAGACCGCGACCGCCGCCGAGGCTCGCGCCGCGGAGAACGCGCGCAAGGCGATGGATCTGGCGCAGCGGGCGATGGTGGAGTCGGCGAAGGCACTCGAGGCCGCGGATCGTACCCGCGACGAGGCCAACGCCGCGGCCGAGGAAGCGGCGACGGCGGCCGTCCAGGCCGGGATCGCGACCCGTGCTTCGGCCGCGACCACGAAGGCCTCGGCCGGTATCGCCAACCCGGCGAACACCGCGATCACGCTCACCAACCCGTTCGCGGGCACCGACATCGACGCCGACTTCGTCCAGCTGGTCGCCAACCGCGCCAAGGACATCGGCGACACCCAGGTGAAGGCCGCCCAGCAGGCCGCGGCCGACGCCAACCAGAAGTCGATCGAAGCCGCCGAGGCGGCGAGGAACGCCGGCGACCTGGTGAAACCGGCCTACGAAGCGGCGGCCAACGCGGCCAAGTCGGCCGCCGACGCGGCAAAAGCGGCGGCGGACGCGCAGGTTTCAGCCGCCGAGGCGGCGGTCGAAGCGGCGGCGGCCCGCAGACTGGCGGCGGAGACCGAGGCAGTGGACGCCGAGGCGCAGGCCGACGCCAAGGCGGCACGTGCCGCGGCCGACCAGGCGGCGGCGGACGCCGCGCTCGCCGGCCGCGCGGCGGATGCGGCCGAGCGTGACGCGGCGGCGGCACGCCAGGCGGCGGACAGCGCCACCAAGGCGGCCAACGAGGCCAGCGCGGCGGCCACCCGGGCCCAGCAGGACGCCGACGCCGCGGCGAAGGCGGCCACCCAGGCGGAAAAGGACGCCGAGGAGGCACGGCAGGCGGCCGCCCGCGCGGACCAGTACGCCAAGGACGCCGATTCGGCGGCGAAGAACGCCGAGAAGTACGCGGACAACGTCGAGGCGAGAGCACGGAACGCGGAGGAGGACGCCAAGGCGATCCAGGCGCAGCTGGCCCAGCTGCAGGAGGAAATGCGCAGGGCCGCCGAAGAGGAAGCGCGTCGTCAGGCCGAACAGGCCATCAACGACGACAGCGAGGTCCCCGCGCTCACCCCGGAGGAAGAGGCCGACCTGCGCGCCGAGAAGGGCCAAGCCGGTGTCGACCAGTACAACCAGGCTCGGGCCGAGGCGAACAAGAGCCTGCTCGACATGATCGTCGCCGAGGGCGGGCAGATCATCCTCGACCTGATCGGGTACACCGACGCCAAGAAGTGCTTCATGGAGGGCGACTTCATCTCCTGCGTGATGACGGTCATCAACGCGTTGCCCATCCTGAAGCTCGCCAGGTTCCTCACCAAGATCCCGGACGCGATCAGCACGACCGTGCGGATCGTCAAGGGCATCCGGACCTTCAAGGATCTCAAGCTGGCCGCTCGCGGTGTCATCACCAAGCTTCGCGACCTGCTCAGGCAGCTCAAGGGCTGCAAGCAGCCGGGGATGCGCGCGGCGGCGACCTGCACGGTGGTGGACAGGCAGAAGATCCGGGAGAAGGAACTCGAAGCCCACACGGGCCAGCCGTCGGTCGCCGCGAGCCCGGGGCAGCGGCTCGCCAGCATCGCGGGGCAGCAGACGGTGAACGGATGTTTCAACACCATCGTCCCCACGGACGTGTCCTTCAACTACCCGATGCAGGACTTCACCTGGCTCGGCAATCCCGCCAAGCGCGCGACCGGCGGCATCGTGTGCGCGAAGAGCACCACCACGCGGTCCGGCGAACCTGCGGCTCCGGTGGGACACCCGGAATCACCGGCGAAACTGGGCACCGAGCCGGTGCAGAAGGGCCACCTGGTCGCGGCCAGGCTCTGGGGCTCCATGAGCGTGGAGAACATCGTGACCCAGTACCGGGCGGTCAACCTGTCGGACGTGAAAATCGTCGAGAACGCCGTCGGCGACATGCTGGACCGGCATCCGGCCAGGGACGTCTCGGTGATCTACGAGGTCCACGTGCAGTACCCCAGCGCCACGGCCGCGATGCCGGAGTGGATCTTCATCGAGGCGATCTCGTCGAACGGGGCGAACTGCTTCGCTACCATCCACAACGTGCCAGGGGGCAACGTGAAGAAGGAACGCTGCGACTCGTTCCGGACAGCCTGACAATGACCAGGAGTGAAGCATGACGCACGTGGACGAGGTGGCTCGTCTCGTCGGCTGGCGGCCCGGGGACTTCCGCCCCGAGGTGGACTGGGCCGCCGTCGAACGGGACCTGGGCATCCGGCTGCCTGGCGACTACAAGGAACTGCTGACCCGATTCCCGTCCGGCGCGTACCGGGCGAGCATCGAAGTGGAGAACCCGGCGCAGAGTGCCGATGAGCTCGTCGGCGCCAAACGTCACAACGAGGAGTTCCTGGAGATCTTCGCGGACCCGGACACCGGGTACCTCTCGGGCACGTCGTATGTGCTCTTCCCCGAGCCCGGCGGACTTTACCCTTGGGGGAGCACCGATTCGGGTGGCACGTTCTGGTGGATCACCGACTCGGCCGACCCGGACACCTGGCGGGTCGCCTACAACGACCGGGACAACTGGCACGAGCACCCGGGTCCGATGTCGAAGGTCATCCACGAGATCCTGGTGAGTACCGGCGAGGACAACATCCTGCGGTGGGACCTGTCCGCGAAGCCGGTGGAATTCACCGGCTTCATCGGCTCCCGGATGGTCTCCTACCCGGTGACATAGCCCGGGTGTGTCGGTGAAATAAACGCGGCCATCACGTGATCATGGGTGTTTGTGAAGACAACCCAAGATCGTGTGGTGGCCGCGGCTGCGAGCGTAGGCCCCATGTTGTGGCTGGCGGTGCTGGGTGAGGCGTTCGCCCGGATCGCGGGCCGGTTCCGCCGTGTGGAGGCCCGCCGCCGCGCGGTGAGATTCGTGCAAGGGCGGCCGCAGAAGCCGCGCTGGCGAACGTGAAGAGGTCAGCGGCGCTGCCTCGCGGAGGTCTACGCCAGGATCGATTCGCTCGGCGACGTCGGAGACGCTTTGGACAGCGGAAACCCTGACAGGCTAGCGGAACTCTACGGAGACCTGCATCTGGAGATGCTCTACGACAGCGTAAAAGAGGCCCTCAGTGTGAGAGTCTCTCTCCGTGCCCATCAAGTGTCCGACGGGCGACTTGCACACTAACCACACGCCTGAAGTTGCTCCGGTGACTGGTTAGCCCTTTGCGAGATCGAGCCACTGACATGGGCGTCAGCGCCGCATTCCCGGTTGGTAGAGCTGGCTCTTCGAGTCGCACCGACCACTGTCGGTGTGCCTGAACGCGCCGGTCACCGCTAGGCCGACGTCTGGTCCATCGGGCTGCTGACGCACACAGCTGCGTCCCGTGCGCCTATCCGACTTGCTTAACCCAATCTGAAAGGTACATTTTTAGTCGATCGAGTTCGCGCTCATCCAGCAGGTTGTTGTGCGCGACAATGTTTCTGGAAGCCTCAAGTTCACGAAACCGCGCTAGAACCCAATCGACGTCAGGGAATAAGTCATTGAAATCGCCCCAGTTGTTCTGGATTAACGAACTTAGGTCACCGAAGTCGGTGTAGTAGATTTCACTAGCTCCGCGCTGCATGTGCCATCGATTCTTTCCCTCCTTCTCTTGGCGACTGGCTACATTTCGTTTTAGGTTCTGGCTGGCACATCTATCCCACCAGTCCGGCCCATGCGCTTCCAGTAGTCGATCAAAAATAAGTTCTCGCGCTGAGTTTTCAAGCATGAAAAATGCAAGATACGATGGCAGTGCGCGCATACCAGACCGGCGTAGCGGTGCAGAGAAATCTTCCATCGGCATCACTCGCTGGAGTGCCTGGGGATCTGTTTCCGCACGAACAGCCGTGCCGTCTCTTTCGAGCTCGTTTAGTGCATGCTCGACAGCTAACCCTTTGAATAGCCAGGACCTCATTGCATCTAGGTTCACCACTACATCAACTCACTCTTCACGGCTTGGAAGATCGCCCGGTACACGCTGACGTCCGAGGTTGGCGGCAGATGCAAATGAACGTCGTGGTGCAGGCGTAGAAATGACGAAGTGTCCACGGTGGCAGCATTTTCGCTTTCCGCACCCCCAGAAGCCGTCTCCTCAGTGTTGTTGTTTGGAGGCCCAGGTGGACTCTGTTCAGTCCATGCGGCAGTGCTCGCCAATGATTTGAAGGTGGTCGCGATCTTTCGGGCAACCGCATCGCCAGCTCCTGACGCATTTCTTACGATTCCAAGCAGTTCGGTGCCGCTTCTTTCGTATGCTCGCTCATCACTTAGAAAGAGGGTGGCGTAAGCTTTTCTTATTCCGGTTGCCAGTGCGACTCCGGAGTTTGCACCTCTATATTGATTGTAGAGATCCGTCGGCGTACCTTCGCTCGTCAGAAACCCCATCTCTTTTAAGAGCTTTATGACGGCGCGGTCATTCGAAGAATTGAAGCCTAAATTTGCTTTTAGGAATTCGTGAGTAAACTTGGGCGGGGTCGCAGCCGAGCGAATCTTCGCAAGGATCGCCGGGAGATTCGTCACGCTCATCATGTATGGAAATTCGTTGGCCATTACGTTTCCTGTCCCGATGGCTGTCGTAGTTAGCGCCCGCATTGCCGGCGGTCCGTGCTGAAGGATCGTGGACTGGTCAGTCAACGTTACGATCCGGGAGCTGAGCGGCGGTGTCAACCTGCTCGCTAACGTCGCATCCAGGTGCTCGTCCGCTCTGTCAGAGGTCCTCGACCTGCAGGACGACGCCGTGGTGACACGTTACGGCGAAATCACTATCTGCTCCGCCTGGGCGCGTTCTTCGTCTCCGGCAAATCCTGCCAGCGCGACACCCGCGAGAGCACCACTGCTGATGTCAGCAGCCCAGGCAACAATCTGATCACGCAGGTAACTGACTGGTCGGTCGCTACGACCATCAAGAGCAAGAATTTACTCCAGGTGAAGGTGGCGATAGTCTTGACCGACCTGATGGTGGCGGCTTCCCGGGACTACTCCGCGTTCATGTCGTGTGAGGCTCGGCCTGCCTGGCTTGACGAGGCCTTGCATCAACTTGGGGAATGGTTCCGTGAGAAGTACTTCGACGTGGACCTGTCGACTGACGGGCTCTATGCCGCCGAGAACAGGACGCTCAAGCTTCAGCGCCACAGCGACGTGCACTCGCGAAGCCTGAGGGCTCAGCTGAGTGAGACCGGCACCAACTGGGGTACGTGGAATACCGAACTGCTCTTGCATGAGCGCCATGGCAGCGAGGGATGGGTGTCGATCTCGGTTCAGAACGAGCAGGGCCGCTTTGTTGACGTGCCCCGTATCGCCCGCTACCTGATGCGGACGCTGCCCTTGGGTGACGGACGGGTGCGGTTCGTTGACGGCGCTCAAGTGTTCCGGGCCGACGACGTTCCGCGATTGGTCGAGATGCTGACCGACGAGAAGCGTCACGGCCTGATCTTTGTGGCAGGGACGACGGGCGACTCGATTCCTTTCGACGCCTTTGCCTCGCACATGGGTGTGTGGACTAAGCAGGTATACGGGCTAGGTCAAGTGGTAGTGCTCGACCCGTGGGCCACGGAAGCCTTCAATGCAATCGCAGGACTCCGGTATCAGGCGCCTCCGTGGGCAGTACGGACGTTCTTCCCGGAGGTTAATTTCGGCAGTGAACTCGATTGGCGTCGGCACCGCATCCTCGGGTCGGCTCGCCTCGGCGCGATGGACGACTCACATATCGAACGTATGCTGGGCGCCATCGCACGAAGACATGCCAGCACTCGGGCCACGTCCGGCGAAGTTACGCGGGTCGTGCGGAAGTTCGAGAGACTGGCGAACTCGGCCCTGCTTATCGCGATCGATCCGAAAACCACGTTGGACGTGCTGCCCACGACAGTGCCCGTCGACCCTGGAGTCGCGGAAGGCGCAGACTTCCAGCACCAGGTGGAGTTGGTTAAGCAGATCCTCCAGATTAAAAGAATCAACGAGCCGACATTGCGGGCCATCGCACAGTCGATCACTCGTCCTCTCGTGGAGCCAGTCGCTTTGGCGGAGGCTCGGAGGAGGGTAGAGACGAAGCAGACTCAGTTGGAGCTGACCCAGGACGCCCTGCAAGCGGCCAAGAGCGCGCTCGACGACGACCAGCTCGAGCGAGCGGAGATTTACGAAGATCTGGAGAGGGCGAACGCGGAGATCAGGTGGCTGCGGCACAGCTTGCAAACGCAGGGGGATCGAGACGTTGCGTTTGGTGTGCTTCCGGAGGAGTGGCGGGAGGACTACCCACAGGGGTTTGGAGACCTCCTGGACCGGATCCCTGACCTTGTGTGCGGCAGGCTGCGATTCACGGGCGATCGATCAGTGGCTCTTAGTGTCGACGACCACGACACGCTGCAGCTTGCCGCACGCACCGCGTGGGACGCTTGCCTAGCGCTGGGCGACTATCTCCGGGCGCGAGATGAAGAAAAGTGCGACAAGGGAGTTGACTACTACCTCCGGCACACGCCAAGCGGCTATATCGGGATCACACCGGGAAAGCATGCCGCGACTGAGACCGGGACGACGATGAGAAGCCACGGAGAAGAGCGCGTCTTTCCCGTTCCAAATACAGTCGACCCCTCTGGGCGTCGCGTGATGAAAGCACACTTTAAGCTGGCGCAAATCGGAATGGTGTCACCCAGGATGTACTATCTCGATGACTACAATGCTTCTCGCTCGATCTATATTGGCTACATCGGCCCGCATTTGGCTAACACGCACACCAACTGAAGGATGCGACGGCCGAGGCGGGCCTATCCGACGCCGAAGTATCGTTATCTTTCCGTGTCGCAACCGGGGCGTGGCGGCACGACGCCGAAGGAACGGTGGCGAACACGTCGGCGCACTCGGCCAGGTCACGCGAATTGAAACCACGCACCTCAACCTGTCCGCGGCTGAGACCGGGCCGGATGGCGCGCGACTCGAATTCGGCTACGACGCCGCCCTCCGGTTGGTTTCGGTGACCAACGCGCAAGGCCTGCGTTGGCAGCATGACTATGACAGCACCGGGAACCTGGTGCGGGAGAGCGACTTCAACGACAGGGAGGTCACCTACATCTATGACGCCGCCGGCCGGTTGACCGAGCGGGTGAACGGCATGGGACAGCGCACGCGTTCGTCCGCGACGCGATGGGCGCCATCGTGGAACGGCGGTGCGGGGACGCGGTCACCACCATCGACTATGACGCCGCGGGAAGGCTGGTGCACGCTCGCAATGCAGACACCGAACTGCGGTATCGGCGGGACGCACTGGGGCAGGTGCTTGAGGAAACGGTCAACGGGCGAACCGTCTCCTCCACGTATGGCGCATTGGGCCGTCGCGTCCACCGCTGCATCCCACCGGGGCCCAGAGCCGCTGGGGCTATGCCGCCAACGGCAAGCCGTCCAGCTTGGAAACCGGCGGCCGTACGCTGTTCTTCGGCTATGACCGGGCTGGCCGTGAGGTGGAGCGGCTGCTCGACACCGGCACGATGCTGGCGCAGGCGTGGGACGAGAACCACCGGCTCGTCGCGCAAACGGTCAATGCGGTCAGCGGTGGCTCTGCCGCGCAATCCCGTCAGATCCAGCAGCGGCGGTATCACTACCGAGCCGACGATCACGTGTCCGCGATCGAGGACGAGTTCGGCGGCACTCGCCGTTTCGATCTCGATTCGGCCGGACGGGTGCTCGCGGTCGAGGGCGCCGGCTGGCAGGAGCGGTACGCCTACGACGCCGCGGGCAACCTCACGCAGGCCACTCAGAACGAGTACCCCCGATATCATGCGCAACGGCGGCTGGGACTGGGAACGGGTCGCCGCTGCACGTGATCGAGGTAGGCGGGCAACTCGTGAGCTACGACGACCGCAGGCTGGACGCGGCGAGAGAGGTCGGCCGCCCGGTCGCGATCACCCTGGTCGATCCGAACGCGGTGCATCCCGACTCGACGACCAGGAAACGTGGGCGGACAAATTCCGGGAGCGCATGCGGAGCCCACGGAACCGGCTCGACGGGGTACCCGTACCGGACAATGGACGCAGTGAACGGCGAAGCCGGAAGCGCCGGGATGTGGTGGCGGCAGGAGGCGACGGAGAAGGTGACGGACATGGCGGATTCGCCGATCGTGGCGTTGTGGTGCCAGGGAAAATTGCCGATCGAGGACGCGATCCACTATGCCGGCGGAGTATCCCGCGAGCTGGACGTGCACCCGCAGGCGCCGGGGGGATTCGAGCTCGGCGACGAGTTCGACCTGGCGGAGATGCTCGCCGAAGATCCCGACTGGGTGTCGGACGTCGACATCACGAATGAGACCGCGATCCACGGTGGCTTCCTCGTGCGCGGCGAGGGTTCGCACGGCTCGGAGGGCTTCTTCGGACGGCTCGACGCCGGACGTGAACTCGTCTGGATCGTTTTCCTGGCCGAGTCCAACCCCTTCGTGGAAACCACCGTCAACGGAGACCTGGCCACCTTCACGTCGAGTTCCGGAGTGTCGATCACCGTGCATATCGACTGGCTGACCGAAACTTCTAGTGCCGCTCACGGGGCGTAGCCCGTTGCCACGGACTAGCCAACCGGTCTGCATGGCCAGTCCACCATGGACAGAGGAGGGAACCGGGCCCACAACCGGATGGTGTGCCGGAGAGTCCAGCCGACCGGCGGGGCGAACCAAATACCTGCCGGGTGGACCGCGAGTGCGACGGGTGAAGTTTCGCCTCGTGACGCCGAATGCCCATAATGACCCGGTGGATGAACGATCAGGCACCGACGTGACGCCTCGGCAGCGCCTCCCTTTATGGGCGGTGGACGTGGCCTTGGTCGCCCTGGCGATACTGGACGCGTGGCTCGGCCTTGAGCAGGCCGCGGCGAGCTCTCAGATAGCGGCCGGTGTCGCGATACTCGCGCTCCTGATCCGGCGGCGGTATCCCTACGTCAGTTTCGTGCTGACTCTGCCGATGCTGGCGTTGTCGTTTTCGGTCGTCGCAGTTCTGATCGCGCTGTACAGCGTCGCGGTCACGACACGCGACCGGCGCATGATCACGTTGTGCGCGGCGGTCGTGATCCTCGGCTACGCCGTGCCATGGCACGGCCAGATCGACGTGGAATCGGGGCGGTCCGTCCTGGTCGACGCGCTTTACGCGCTGTTGATGGGGGCGGCGCCCGCTGTCCTCGGTCAGCTTGTGCAGGCGCGAAGGGATCTGACGTTGCGGCTCAAGGAAATCGCCGAGGCGCGCGATCACGAGCGGCTGCTGATCGAACAGACGATCCTGGCCAAGGAGCGGGCTCAGCTGGCCCGTGAGATGCACGACGTCGTCTCGCACCAGGTCAGTCTCATCGCGGTGCAGGCCGGGGTACTGCAGGTCACCCCGGCAGGTCCGGATACGAAGGACGTCGCGTCCTCCATTCGACGGCTCAGCGTCGACACCCTCGATGAGCTTCGCCATATGGTGGCGCTGCTGCGGGCGTCCGGCGGCGCGGAAACGGATCTCGCCCCACAGCCGACGCTCGCCGTGCTGCCGGCGCTGGTCGCCAACAGCGGCATCGAGACGACGGTCGAAGGCGAGCTGCCGTCCGATGTGGACGCCGCCACACAGCGGGCGGTCTACCGCACGGTTCAGGAAGCGCTGACCAACGTGCGTAAACACGCGCCGGGGGCCGCCGCGGCCGTGCACCTGTGGCACCACGAGAACGGCATGGGGGTCACGATCACCAACGGCCCGTCGACTCGGCCGACACTGTCCCTGCCGAGCGCGCAACACGGTTTGATCGGCCTACGGGAGCGAGCCGAGCTCCTGGACGGGACCCTGGCAGCCGGGCCGACACCCGGCGGGGGATACCGGGTGCGGCTCAGCCTTCCGGCGGTTCAAGGCTGAGTTCAGTCTCGATCCCGCAACAGCCCCGCACGTTGCGCGAGCAGCGCCGCCTGGACCCGGCTGTTCACTTTGAGCTTGGTCAGGATCGCGCTGACATGATCCTTGATCGTGCCCACGCTGAGATGCACCCTGGCGCCGATGTCCGCATTGGACAGCCCCTCGGCGATCAGCACCAGGACATCGCGCTCCCGGTCGGTCAGCTGCGCCACACCGTCGACGGCTTTCGAATCGGCGCCCGAATCGAGGAATCCGTCCACAACGGACCGGGTGACCTTCGGGGAAAGCACCACCCCGCCGCTCGCCAAGGTCCGCACCAGCTGTGCGAGGTGTTCCGGCTCGGTGTCCTTGAGCAGGAAACCAGCGGCGCCCGAGCGGAGCGCGGTCGCGATGTACTCGTCCGAGTCGAACGTGGTCAGCATGGCCACGACCGGCGGATTGGGCAGGGCGCGCAGCTGCCGCAGGATGGTCAAGCCGTCGACGTCCGGCATACGGATGTCGAGCAGTACGACGTCCGGCTTGTGCACCCCGATCTCGCGCACCGCCTGCGCACCGGTCGCGGTGGCCACCACGTCGATGTCGCCGGCGGCACGCAGGATCAGCTGGAATCCCGAACGGACCAGCGCCTCATCGTCCACCACCACTACCCGGATCACATTCCACTCCTACCCGCGCCGCCGGACACCGGGAAGAGAATAAGCGCCATCGTCACGATCCCGCGCATCGTGTTCAGAAGTCCCACACATCGTCGAAACCGACGTCGTCCGGGGCGAACATGTCCTGACCGCCCGCTTCGAAACCGTCTTGCCAGGTCTGCGCCGCGGCGACACCCGCCATTCCCACGAACAGCGAACCGAACAGTACGGCCGCTCCGGCGCCCCATGCGCCACCGATCAGCGCCGACTTCCACCAGGGGCGGTTGTACCAGCCCTCCGGCACCGGACGGCCTGCGACCTGGCCACCGGGGTAGTAGTGCGGCGTGTCGTGCCCGGGCCGCGGCGACGCCTCGTACGTCTCGCCCTCGACTTCGACCTTCCGATGCTCCGTCACCGCGCCCGCCCGCGCCCGCGCGGCGTCCGCCGGGAGCGCGGGCCCCGGATCCAAATCCATCGCGACGCGTGCCGCGCGGATGTAGTAAAGCCCTTCCAACGCGGTCTCCTTGGCCAATCCGGCCTGCTCGACCGTCCGAGCCAGGTCCAGCTGCGACCCCGCGGCGGTGTACCGCTCCGACGCATCCGCCAAGGCCTGCTTCGCCGCGGCGTTGGTGCCGGTCAGATGCATCACCTGACCGGCGAGCCGCTCGACCCAGCGGCGTGCCTCGGACAGCGCGTCGTCCAACTGCCGCTTTCTGGCCACAGCCTGGAAACGCATGAAGAGCAGGCCGGCCCCGAAAGCGAGGGCGGCCAGCACGACCAGGACAATCGCGATACTCACGAAGAACACTCCAAAGTAGTGACGGGATTTCGCTTGAGGGGGTCGTGAGTGGTATGGCCGGTTAGTACTGCAACGGCACTTGGGTGGTGTGTGGTAGATCATCGTTGTGGTGGTCGATGTGGTGTTGGATCAGTTGGATCGGGTGCATGAGCGGATCGCGGGCCGGTTTGCGCGGTCGGAGCCGCGTGGCCGGGCTCGGGAGTATGTGGCTGGGCTGGTCGCGGGGTTGGAGCGCAAGAACGGGTGGACGCTGGCCGAGCAGGCTGGTGAGGTGTCGCCGGATGGCATGCAGCGGCTGCTGCGGCGGGCGGACTGGGACATCGACGGTGTGCGGGACGACCTGCGGGACTACGTGGTCGAGCATCTCGGTGAGCCGGGTGGCGTGCTGATCGTGGACGAGACCGGGTTCTTGAAGAAAGGTGTTCGTTCGGCGGGGGTGCAGCGCCAATATTCCGGGACCGCGGGCCGGGTCGAGAACTGCCAGATCGGCACGTTCCTTGCTTACGCGTCCGAGCGGGGACATGTGCTGATCGACCGGGAGTTGTATCTGCCCGAGTCGTGGCTGGCCGATCCCGGCCGGTGCCGCCGCGCGGAAATCCCGGCCGATACTGAGTTTTCGACGAAGCCGCGGCAGGCGATGGTGATGCTCGAGCGGGCGTTCGCCGCGGGCGTGCCGTTCGCGTGGGTCACCGCCGACGAGGCCTACGGACAAGCTCAGTATCTGCGGGACTGGCTCGAAGCCCATGATGCCGCGCACGTGCTGGCCCTCAAGGTCAGCGACACCCTGATCACCACCGACGGCGGGAAGGCCCGGGCCGGCGAGCTGATCGCGGACCTGCCAGTCAAGGCGTGGCGGCGGTTGTCGGTCGGTGCCGGTGCGCACGGGCCCCGCGAGTTCGACTGGGCCAGGACCGAGATCCGCACCGGCTGGCGGGCAGGGCGGGGGCACTGGCTGCTCGCTCGCCGCTCGATTGCCGATCCGACCGAGATCGCCTACTACGTCTGCTACGGGCCACGCCGCTCGACGCTGCTGGACCTGACCTGGACCGCCGGGTCCCGCTGGCGGATCGAGGAATGCTTCCAGCAAGCCAAGAACGAGGCCGGGCTCGACCACTACCAAGTCCGGTCCTGGCGGGCATGGTATGCCCACATCACCTTGTCGATGCTCGCCCATGCCTGGCTCGCCGTCGCCAGATCCCTTGCCATAAAAGGGGAATCGGCGTCGACGAGCCAGGCATGATCGGATTCACGCTACCGGAGATCCGACGCCTGCTCACCAAGCTGGTCCTGCGTGTCGCCGACGCCGCAGACCACATCTGGGCCTGGTCATACTTCCGCCGCCGACGACAACACCAAGCCCGCCTCAGCCACTACAAACGCCGCGGCTACCCAATCACATAACTGCCGTTGCAGTATTAGAACCGGCCATACCACTCACGACCCAGGTGACTCACCGGACGAATTTCGCGGCCTTGGTGGCGAGGTGGAGCAGGTATTCCAGTGGTCCGCGGCGGAAGAAGCGGGACCAGAGCCAGGCGAAGACGGTGGCCCCGATGATGAACCAGAGCAGCACCATGGCGGAGTTGTTCCCGGCGCCCTGGCTCTTTCCGAGGGCCCCGATCTGCGCGCCCACCAGGAAGTGGCCGACGTAGAGGGTCAGCGACATGGTGCCAACGGCGATGACCGGCGCCATCAGCCGACGCAGCCAGGACAGCCGGGTCAGCAGCACCGTCGCCCCCACCACCACGATGATCGCGATGCCCACACTGCCGACCAGGTCGAAGGTGGAGGAGCTGTGCGGCCTGGCCAGCAGCAGGCCCCAGCCCGATCCGTCCATCCCTTTCGGTCCGCCTTCGGCCATGAATTTCCCGCCTTCGGCCATCGATTCGGCGGCCGCCGGCCCCGCCTTCTCGGCACCGCGGCCCCAAGGCTGCTCCGCGACTTCCCGAAGGCCGTCGAAGAACTTGGTCAGCAGCCAAGGCAATCCGTAGCCGAACGTGATGAGCGCGGCGCCGACCGCGGCCAGCCGCCGCCGCACCGCACCGGATCCGAGGTCCACCCGTCCCAGTGCCATCCCGGCGACGACGAACGTCATCCAGGTGATGGTCGGATACAGACCGGTGACAAGCAGGTCCAGTACGCCTACGTTGCTGAGCCGCTTGAGCGGGTCATAAGCGTTGAAGGTCTCCGCGACGGGTCCGCTCAGCAGCGCCGACAGGCCGACCTTCGCCAGCGGGGTGAAGACCGCGAGCACCGCCGCGATGATCGCGAGCGTCTTTGCCCGAAGCCGCAACAGAGGCAGCGCCAGTAGGAAGTACACCCCGTAATAGGCGAGGATGACCACGGTTCCGGCATCGGTCATCGCCAGCGCGGTACCCATCGCGAGCAGGATCACGGCGCGGATCACGATCCGGGCGCGTGCCTGCCGTCCCGCCACACCGGTCTTCGGTTCCATCCGGCCGGCGATCAGCATCAGCGAGAACCCCGCGAGGGTGGCGAAAAGTGCCGAAGCCCGGCCTTCCGCCAGCCCCAGCAGCCAGCCGCCGAACCCGCTCACCGAGGTCGGCGCCGGTCCGAGGTGCACCGCGTACATGCCGAACACAGCGAGCGCGCGGGCCAGGTCCACCCCGACCAGCCGCGCGGTCGACGGAACGGCCTCGGGCGGCACGGCAGGCTCGGATTGCAGGCGAGGTGGTGAACCTGATGAGGATTCGATCTGCGACATATCCACAACGTCGCAGTTTTGAAGTCCGCAGCCCATCCGGCAGCGGCCGGTTCCGGCCAGGCCGACCGGATGGTGTTTTCCGGTCACCTGACGGTCGGGAGTCGCCGCAAGTCCGATGAAGTCGGCTCAGGGATTCACATACCGTCGCCGGGAGACAATGTTCAGGACACCGGGAGAGAATTCATGCGACGCACAGCAGTCGCCGTGGCCGTGGCAACCTGCCTCGTCGTGACGGGATGTGGCGGCCAGCCGAGCAAGCCGTCCTCCGCGAGCTCGGCCAGCACATCGAAGAGCGCGACCCCGCAAGTAATGAAATTCGGCGAGGAGCGGGCAGGTAAGCGCGGCGTCATTTCCGTCGGCAAACCCGACGGCTACGATTTGCCCGCTGATCCGCAACGGTCGAAAGAACTGACACGTGGCGCGAAGTTCACCATCACCGTTCGTAACACGGCCAAAAAGGCGCTGGAGGCTTCGGCCTTCACCTTCGCCGCGACTACGAACGGTGCCGCGTCGGTGAGCATCACCGACGCGGCCAAGGGCATCGGGGACAAGCTCCCTGCCGATGTCCTTCCTGGCGCGGATCGCACCTTCGGGTTCGTCGTGGCGCTACCGGCCAACGCGGCTGAGGTGACGGTCAAGGTCACCTACCAGGGTGTCAATCCGCTCTATTGGACCGGCACCGCCTGACCCGCGCCATCGAGTGTCCGTACCGGGGGCCGACCGGCTGGTCGCGGGCAGCCACCTGGCGGGCGTTTCCGGCTGGGTAACCGATGCCGGATGGCCCCGGCCTCGCGCAGGATTGAAGCAGAGGAAGGGAGATCCCATGGAACACGAAGACCGGCAGCTCATTCTTGGCCTCGCCGACCGACTTCGCCAGGCCCAGCCGGTGTACAAGGACCCGGAGGCCGCCGACCTGATCGCCAGGCAGATCGCCAGTCAGCCGGATGCGATGTACCGCTTGGTGGGCGCCGTCCTGGTGCAGGAGGACGCCCTGCGTAACGCGAAGACACGCATCGCCGAACTGGAGCGTTCCGCGCCTTACCAGGACCCGTATGGGAATCACCGGGACCCATATGGGGCGCAGCGGGACCCGTACGGCCAGGCCCCGGCGCAGTCCGGCGGCGGATTCCTCTCGGGCATGTTCGGCCGTGGCCGCGACACCGGGGAAGCCCAGCAGGGCCGCCCGGGGGGAGGAGGGTTCCTCAAGACGGCGGCCGCGGCCGCGGCGGGTGTCGCCGGCGGCGGTCTGCTGCTTGGCGGGCTCACCGGAGCCTTCAGCGGAAACGAGGCCTCCGCGGGCGAGCAACAGCACCACGGCGGCCAGGACGGCGGGATGGACCACGGCGGCGACGATCAGTGGTGACCCGCGAAGAACCACCGATGGTTGCTGTCGTCCTCCCCGCGTAGCAGCAGTCGTCGGTACAACCGGCGGCGGTTCATTCCCCGAGGCCCCGTGAGCCGCCGCCGGGCCCCCTTATGACGGCTACCGGCCGAAGGAGTTGCCATGGGTATTCCCATCCCAGTGGTCCCTCGTGAGATCGTCGAACACGCACAGGCGACCGGGGCACTCGAATCCCCTTGGATCTGGGGGACTTTCGTGTCGCTGGCCGTCGTGGCCGCGATGCTCGCATTCCGGTTCCGTGGACGGGCCCGAGCACGCCGAAGCGCCATCGCGGTCATGCTGTGTTGTGTCCTGCTTGGCGCGGTCACCGCCACCAATAGTTACGTCGGCTATATCCGGACGCCACGAGACCTCGCGCTTTTGTTCCAGCGTGGCGGTGGACCGCTGCGTGCGCTTGGCGAGATGATCGACGACGGATCCGCCGACTCGCGACCCCGCCCGGCCGGCCTCGCCACCCCCGGCGGCGCCCACTCGCCGATCATCGAACGTCTCGCCGTCCCCGATCCCGCCAACGCCGTGCCGGAGGGGCGGACGTTCGTGTTGCTTCCACCCGGCTACCACGACCGCGCCAACGACAACCGGCGCTATCCCGTCACTTACCTCGTGCACGGCTTTCCCGCCGCTCCGGAAGACTGGCTCGGCGCCGGTGACGCGCCGGGGACCCTGCGCATGGCCTACCAGCACCGGGCGATCGCTCCGATGATCGTCGTGTCCGTCGATCTGACCGCGGGGCAGCCCGGACGTGACCTCGACGGTCTCGACATGCCTGGTGGTCCTCGTCTGGAAACCTACCTGGCGCACACGGTCGTCACCACGATCGACCGGCAGTACCGGACCATCCCCGATCGCACCCACCGGGCACTGGGCGGCATGTCAGGCGGCGCCTTCGCCGCCTTGAACATCGGCCTGCACCACACCGACAAGTTCGCGGCGCTGCTGCTCACCATGCCGTACGACACCACCACCAACGGCACGTTGCTCGGCGCCGGCCCGGCACTCGTCGCCGCCAACACACCGCGGACCTACCTGCCCACCATGCCGTTCCCGGACCCGGTCGCCACCATCCTCACCGCCGGAACCGGCGCCCCAGCGGATATCACCACCGCGAACCGCATCGCCGACGCTCTCCACGCCCGCGGGCAGGGCGCTGTCGTCCACTTGCAGCGCGGCTACAACCACACCTGGCATACCGCTCGCGCCGCCCTTCCTTACCTGCTCGCCTTCGCGGACCAGGTGTTCAAGAACGGGCCCAGGTAAGGCACGGCCAGTTCCCGTTACGAGCATCCGGGGATCGTCCGCAAAGGACATGGGCGAGGTGCACCCGTCGATCCACAAAGGAGCGTGCATGACGGAGAGACTTCGCACGACCTTTCTCGACGCCGCGTTGATCGTGGCCGCCGTGGTCGAGGGAGCGCTGACAGCGATCAACGAGGAGTCGTCGACCGCTCTCGCCCTGTACGTGCTCGCCGTACTCGGGGTCCTGGTGCGCGAGCGTTGGCCGCTGACGTCCTTCGTGGTGACTTTGCCCGCTGTGGTGTTCTCCGGCGCGATCGTCGCGGCGATAGTCACGCTGTACACCGTGGCCGGCCGCCACCGGAACTGGTGGCTGCTCGCGGGTTGCTGGCTGGTCACCACGGGCAGCGTCGCCTTTCCGTTGTTGGACGCCGCTCCGCAGTTTTGGCGAGCCGAGATGCTGCTCGGTGTCATCTACGTGACCATGACGGCGGGAGCGCCGATCCTTCTCGGCCGGTTCCTGCACAGCAGGCGCGAGCTGGCACTGCGGCTGGACGAAGTCAAAGAGGCCAGGGAGCACGAACGGCGGCTGGACGCCCAGGCGGTCCTGGCCAAGGAACGCAACCAGCTGGCCCGCGAGATGCATGACGTCGTCTCGCATCAGGTGAGCCTCATCGCGGTGCAGGCGGGCGCGATGAAGGTCAGCACCACGGACCCCGCGTCGAAGGCGGCGGCGGAAAAGGTAAGGCAGCTGTCGGTGAACACGCTCGACGAGCTGCGGCACATGGTGAACCTGCTGCGCGCCTCCGGTACACCGGCGACCGAACTCACACCTCAGCCCACGCTGACCGACCTCCGCAGGCTCATCGACAACAGTGCGATCGACGCCCGGCTCGTCGGGGACGCCCCCGAGTACCTCGAGCCGCCGGTGCAGCGGGCCATCTACCGCACCATCCAGGAAGCGCTGACCAACGTGCGCAAGCACGCGCCCGGCGCCGCCGTCACCATCGACATCGGCCGGGACGACACCGACCTGACCGTCACCGTCACCAACACCCGGCCCACCAGGCCGACACTCGCCCTGCCCAGCGCCCGCCACGGGCTCGTCGGATTGCAGGAACGGGCCGCGCTGTTGGGCGGAAGGCTGCACACCGGATCGATGCCCGACGGTGGCTTCCGGCTCAGGCTGCGGCTCCCGCTCACGGCTCATGGATGACGCCGGTAAGCAGCTGTGTCGCGGCGAAGTCGGCGTACAGCAGATCGTTCGCGAGTAGCTCGTCGTGCGTGCCGGTCGCCCGCACGATTCCGTTGTCCAGCACCACGATCCGGTCCGCCTGCGTGACCGTCGACAGCCGATGCGCCACCACGATGACGGTCATCGTCTTTGCCACCCTCGTGACCACGTCGCGGATCGCCATCTCGTTCGCGGCGTCGAGTTGTGACGTGATCTCGTCGAGCAGCAGGAGACGAGGACGCCGGATCAGGGCACGGGCGAGCGCGACCCGTTGCCGTTCACCGCCGGACAGGAAGTTGCCGCGGTGTCCGACAGCGGTGTCCAACCCGTCCGGCAGGCGGTCGACGAGCGTATCCAGCCGCGTCTGCGCCACCGTGTCGCGGATCTCGTCCTCGGAGGCGTCCGGTCGGCCGTAGACGAGGTTGTCCCGCAACGTCCCGGAGAGCAGTGGGGCATCCTGTTCGACGTATCCGATGTCCGCACGCAGGCTCGCCAGATCCCAGTTCTTCAAGTCGCGGCCGTCCAGCAGGATCCGACCGGAGTCCGGTTCGTGGAATCTCTCGACCAACCCGAAGAGGGTGGATTTGCCCGCACCGGAGGGACCGACGAACGCCGTCATGCCGACCGCCGGGATGTCGACGCTCACGCCACACAGGACCTCCGGCCGGTCCGGACCGTACCGGACCCGCACGTCCTCGAAGACGAGGCCTTCTCCTCGCTGCCCGACCACAGCCGGCTCGGCGCCATCGGAAGCGGTCCGCTCGGCCGGCAACGTCTCGATCTCGGACAGGCGACGAATCGCGGCCAGCCCGATCTGCAGCCTGCTGCCCGCGTGCAGCAGCTGCCCGATCGGTTCGTGCAAATAGAACAGGAACAGCAGGAAAGCCACCAAAGAGGACAGTGACATGGCGCCGGTCGCGACCCGTGCACCACCGATGCCGAGCACGGCGAGGAAGGACGCCTGGACCGCGAGGGTGTTCGCACCGTGCACCAGCGACTCCCACCGCGCCGAACGGACACCGGCACGCCATGCGTCCTCGGCGCCGCGTTCGATCGCGGCGATCTCCCTGGTTTCGGCGCCGGCGGCCTTGACGGTGCGGAAGGCGCCGAGCACACGCTCCAGCCGCGCACCGGTCTCGCCGACCGCGCTCTGAGCGGCGTGGGAGGCCTTCTCGATCATCGGCATTCCAGCGGCGGCGAGCAGGCCGACGAGCAGGAGCACCGCCAGGGTGATGCCCAGCAGGGCAAGGTCCATGAAGCCCATCATCACGACCATCACGATGGTCGTCGCCGTGCCGGTGACCAGTGCGACGAACGCGTGGGTGCACACCTCGCGCAGCAACGTCGTGTCGCTCGTGAACCGGGACAGCAGGTCGCCGGGCTCAGCGCGTTGCACGGCGGGCACGCGCAACGAGATCAGCCGTCGGGCCAGCCGTTTCCTGGCGACCAGCACGACCGACTCGCCGGCCCGTTCGAGCAGGTAGTCGCCGACCACCGAGATCGCGGCACCGGCCAGCGCGAGGCCGACCAGCAGCGCCAGCAGACCGGTGATCCCGGCACGCGAGTCCAGGCGGTCCACCAGCGCCTTCGCCGCCAGGGGCTGGGCCGCGGCGGCGAGGCCGCCGAGCAGGACGAGTGCTCCTCCGAAGAGGACAGTGCGTCGCTGGGGCTTGACGTATCCCACGAGCATTCGCCAGGCTGAGCGGTCGATCGGGGTGCGCACGGTGAAACAACTCCGTTTTCTCTGGTCACTTTGCGGAAGAGCGCGATCCGGGCACGCTGGGGTGCGGCGTACGTCGGCTCTTCGATCTTCCGCCGCGCGGCGGAAGATCGCGACACCCGTGAACCGGTCGGACCAGCCGGCCACCTGGCGGGACCGTGCCCGCTGACCGGCGGGGGTGGACACCCGGTAACCACTGCGTACGAGGTTGGGCGATCCACAATGGTCATAGTCGACCGATAAGCCTCGCGCCGGCATCGAATCAAGACGCCGCCTATCGCGGCAGGGCGATGATTGTTCTCACGACGTCGATTGGATCGACGTGATGATGGTCGCCCCCGCCGGAGGCGCGAGCAGCGCGGTTCCGGCCGATCCGAAGGCAACACGCCCGAAGGTGGCCGAAGGTTGCCTCGGCAGGAAATCCCATGTCCGATTTCGCGTGTGCTTGAAAATCCTTGCGGCGAGCCGTGCCGGAGTTGCACGATCCGAATCGATCATCAGAGTTTCAGCGAAAGCGGGACGGAATGAGCAGCAGGACGGTTCGGCGCGTGTTTTCGGTACTTCTGGTGCTGATCACGGGAATCTTGGCCATGGTGCAACCCGCCATGGCCGAGCGCGGCGGCGGCAACTACTACTACCAGGGCACCGCTTCGTCGATCATCACCACATGGGGCGACTCGTGCGACGAAGTGGAGAATGTCGCCGACTGGTCCATGCGGACCCAGGTATGGGGCAACTTCTCCGGCAGCAACGTCTACATCGACCGCATCGACGTCATCAACGAGACGAACATCGATTTGCATTTCGGCCAGTATTCGATCTCCGACGACGGTGGCTCCTGGCAGGTGCCGATCAGCGGGATCAGCCCGAACAACCGGGCCACGGTCTACCCGCGCCGGTGGATCACCGGCAGCCACATGCTGCACTGGTTCACCGCCAGCCCGTGGGGCCAGAGCGGCGCTTGCTACAACGGCGCGCCGATCCGCCTGTCGGTCATCCGCTACTGACTTCCGACCCATGAAAGGCTCGTGAGCGTTGCGGGCGGTTCTATTGGGCGGAGGGGCAAAGGTGTCATGTCGTGGTGGGCGACCTTGGCCTGCTTCAGCCCTGGCCGCGAAAGAGTGACTGTGGAGGGTTTGCGGTGACGGTTGCGGGCGAGTGGTAACTCTGCTCCGTTGGATGCAGCGGAGTTACCACTCGCGGACCTCCTCGTGAAGCGAGGGGGCCCCCGAGTGCGTACTACGCACCCAACGGCCCCCTCACTTCAAGCCCGCCCGAGGCTTACGGGCACCCCGCCGGACTTGGTGAAGGAGTCCCTCACCAGCCAGCCACATTCGGCTTTCCGCGCAATAACCGCCCGCAACGCTCGCGACCCCGGCGTTGCCCAAGCCGAGAGCGACCAGATCGTCACAGCGCTGGTCGCCAAGTCTTCGCCGCACCCGCACTGAGCGATGCACCGGTTCGCGTTCGCGCGGTGCGGTCACCAGTGCTCCTTGTCGTGTCCGCGAACCGGACAGGTGATGTCTCGACACATTCGATCGCCGGCAACCTTCGCTTATGACCGTTTCTGATCGAAAATGCCGTAATTGGTTGACTCCACCACGTCGCAGACTGAAAGTGACAGACATCACCGCAACGGAGGAAGCAATGAGGCTTCGGGGATCATCGCAGACGGTTGGCAAACAAGGGAAAACAGGCGTGTTCGAACGCGTCGAACCTGCTGAACCGTGGTGTCGCCCGGAGCGTGGAAAAGGCTTGGAGGAAGATCGCTGGTGACGTTTGATCGGCTGGCAATGTGTCTGCAATAGCCGACTCGATCTCGGCCGACGGCGTCGCTTCGAGAGAGCCTTCGTCGAAGCGATTCGATTCCTTGTCGGCATTACTCCCGGAATAGGAATAGTCCTGCGCCGGTTCATGCGGGCAACCAAGGCGCCCATCGGCGGTCACGCCTGGGATGTCCGCAATGTGCTCGCTGTGCTGAGGTGGAGCCGAAGCCGTGGGCCGGCTTCGAAATCACCTCTTCGTCTGGCGGGGCGGCTTCATGACCTGCGGCTACTCGCGATCTGCCCCTCCTGACCGGAGGGTGCCGTCACGGTCGTGGCGGTGCACTCCGCCGCATTCCCGTGCCGGAAGAACACGTGGCGCGGGAATGCGGCCTCCAGCCTCCACGCGGCGCGTCGGCGGTCGTCGTGGCGGAATGCCGTCCGCGGTTCAGGTTGAGTGATTGATCGCGCGCTCGGTGCGCTCTCCGCATTTGACGACCGAAGTGTCGGCAAGCTGTGCACGTTCACAGAAGACTGCGTCGGTGGTCTTGAAAACGTCCCAGAGATACGGTTCTATCTAGGCTAAGCCTGGTGGCGGTGCCCTGTGAACGTTCACAGACGTACGGTTCCCACGGCTCGTCACGTCGTCGATCGAAGGAGATCGAGTGACCGAATACAGGATCGGCAGCGGTTTGAAGAGCGGGCCGTTCGCTGTCGGAGCGTCCTGTGAAGCGCCTGCGTTTGGCAAGCCGCCTGCTCGCTGGTCGTCGAGCGGGTCCCGCTATGCACGTACGGCAAACCCGACAGGAGAATCCATGTCTCTCAAACGCAACGCTATCGTTTTGGCCGGTATGGCGGTCGTCGCCGTGGTGCCCGTTCCCTCGGCGGTGGCGGCGCCGTCGGCGTTGCCACCGCAGTGTTCGGGTACGGCGCCGATCAAGTGTCATTTCGCCGTCTCGCCGGGCAACTACGACGTCACCGTGGGGCTCGGCAGTTCCGCGAAGGCGGCGAACACCTCGATGTCGGTCGAGGCGCGCAGGCAGGTTCTGAACGCGGTCTCGACGAGCGCGGGCCAGGTCGTCCCCACCACCGTCACGGTCAATGTGCGCAATCCCGAGGGGCAGCCCACCGGGCAGGGCGGCACCGGCACGCCGGGCCTGGACATCACGTTCGGTGGCAGCGCGCCTGCGATCACCTCGTTGACGGTGACCGCTGCCGCGTCACCGCTGGTGGCGTACGTGGCGGGGGACTCGACGGTGTGTGACCAGATGCTCGCGCCTTGGACGGGGTGGGGGCAGGAACTGCCGTCGAGTATCCGCAACGGTGCGGTGGTCGCGAACTACTCGGACTCCGGGGAAAGCTCGGGGAGCTTCTTGTCCAACAGTGCGTTGTTTCCCCGGATGAAGCCGTTGATCAAGAGCAAGGACCTGGTGTTCATCCAGTTCGGGCACAACGACAAGCAGACGACGGCGACGGCGTTCCGGGACAACCTGACCAAGATGATCAACGGGGTGCGGGACCGTGGCGGTGTGCCGGTGCTGGTGACGCCGCCGGTGCGGCGGCAGTTCAGCGGGAGCAAGCTGACTCCGACCGCGTTGCACGTCAACGGCAAGGGTGTGGACCTGCCCGCGGTGATGCGGGCGCTGGGCAGCAGTGCGAACGTGCCGGTGATCGACCTGACGGCCAAGAGCAAGGCACTGGTGGAATCCCTCGGCCCGTCCGCGTCGCAACGGCTCTACCTCACCCAGGCCACCGACGGCGTCAAGGACAACACCCACTTCTCCGTGTATGGCGCGACCCAGATGGCGAACCTGGTCGTGCAGGGCATCCGCGAGAAGAACCTCTCCCTCGTCGCCTACCTCCGCTGAACCCTGACCGGCTCGTGAACGGAAGTACTGGAGTGAACGGATGAAACCCGTTGTCTTGGTCCGTGCCGTCGTGGCTTCAGCGGCTGTGGCGGCCACGGTCGCCGGCATTCCGGTGGCTGCCGCCGGTCCCGCGGCGGCCACCACCTACTACGTCGCGCCGTCGGGCAGTGACAGTGCCGCCGGGACGCAGGCCGCCCCGTGGGCGTCGATCGCCCACGCCCAGGCCGTCGCCAAGCCTGGCGACACGGTTTATTTCCGGGGTGGCACCTACACCTACTCCCGCGCGAACAAGAACTGTGCGAGCCAGACCGACCGGGTGGACGCGATCACCCTGAACAAGAGCGGGAGTTCCGGCAGCCCGATCCGGTACTGGGCGTATCCGGGGGAGAAGCCGGTGTTCGACTTCGCCCGCATGAAGGACGACTGCCGGATCAAGGGCTTCGACGTCACCGGCAGCTGGATCCACCTCAAGGGCCTGGAAGTCAAGGGCGTGCCCCAGAACAACAACCGCAACCACGAATCCTGGGGCATCTGGATCTCGGGCAGCAAGAACATCTTCGAGTTGATCGACACCCACCACCACATGGGGGCCGGTCTGTTCATCCAGAACGGCGGCGGCAACCTCGTCCTCAACTCCGACTCGCACGACAACTACGACCCCCGCACCTCCAACGGTGCGGGGGAAAGCGGTGACGGGTTCGGCGCGCACATCTCCGCCGGCAACCCCGGCAACGTGTTCCGCGGCTGCCGCGCGTGGTGGAACTCCGACGACGGGTTCGACCTGATCAGCGCCTACTCGTCGGTGACCATCGAGAACTCCTGGGCGTGGCGCAACGGGTACGTGCCGGGCACCACCACGAGCGCGGGCAACGGAAACGGCTTCAAGGCAGGCGGCTACGGCGGCAACTACGATTCCGGAGCCGTCAAGCACACGGTCCGAAACTCGGTGGCGTTCCTCAACCGGACGGCAGGCTTCTACGCCAACCACCACCCTCTCGCCAACGACTACTTCAACAACACCAGCTACGGCAACCGCGTCGACTTCAACATGCTCGGCGTCACCACCAGCGGCGCGGCCGTCGGCCGGGGCAACCTGCGCAACAACATCGCCTACACGGGCACCCTCACGTCCAACATGAACGGCACGAACGCCGCGAACAACTCCTGGAACCTCGGCGGCACCCTGTCGGACGCGCAGTTCCAGAGCGTGTCGACAGCCGGCTGGGAATCACCTCGCCAGGCCGACGGCAGCCTGCCGGTGCGGCCCAATCTCCGGCTCGCCGCGAACAGCAGCCTGATCGACAAGGGCACCGATGTCGGACTGCCTTACAACGGGAAGGCGCCGGACCTCGGTGCCTTCGAATCCTGAACCGGGAACTCCGATCGCACAGTGGCCGTCCAAACGAAGGATATGAAATGATAAAAGCTTCCAAACGAATGATCGTAGCGGCGCTGTTTCCGCTTGTGCTGGCGCTGGCCACGGTCGGAGGGTCCGCCAGCGCCACCGCGGCGACTCCGGCGCCGCAGGCGGCTGCGGGGGCCACGATCCAGAACGACGTGTTCCGGAAGGACACCGCTGGGAACCCGATCTATTCCCAGGGCGGGGGTGTGCTGAAGGTCGGTGATACGTACTACTGGTACGGGGCCAAGTACAACGGCGCGGTCACCTATTACAACAATCCCGCCGCCGGGAAGAACGGCAACACTTCCTTGAGCGCGATCACGATCTATTCGTCCACCGATCTGGCGCACTGGAAGTTCGAAGGCAACGCGATGACCGCCTCGGACCTCGGGGGAGCGGGCTGGGTCGGCCGGATCGGTGTCGCGCGCAACCCCAACACGGGCAAGTACGTGCTGATTTCCCAGCTCAACAGCGAGCTGGTGTTCGGGACGAGCAGCACGCCGAACGGCCACTTCACCAAGGCGGCCACGCAGTCGAACATCGCCAACGTCTCCACCGGCATGTCCGGCGACCAGTCGGTCTTCGTCGACGACGACGGAAAGGCGTACCTGGCCTTCAGCAACAAGAGCGGCCGGTCCCATCTGTACGTCGCGGCGCTGCGGCCGTCGGACTACCTGCACGTCGAACCTGCCGCGAACATCTACAACAGCTCCGCGGGTGGCCGTGAAGGCAACGTCATGTTCAAGTACAAGGGGACGTACTACGTCTGTTCGTCCGATCTGCACGGTTGGAACGCGTCTCACACGTACTGCAACACCTCGACCAAGGTTTCGAGCGGGTATGGCCCGGAGTTCGTGATGCAGGGCACGGACGCCGACTTCTCGCACGTGACGCAGACCGGCCTGACGTTCACGGTGACCGGCTCCCAGGGTTCGTTCGTGATGTTCGGTGGTGACCGTTGGAGTGACTTCGCCGGTAACGGCATCGGTTACAACCAGTGGGTGCCGGTCACCTTCGACGGGACGAAGCCGGTGTTCCATTCGTTGAGCCAGTGGAACGTGGATGCGGCCGCGGGGACGTGGTCGGTCGGTGCGGGCAACAACCACGTGCTGAACCCGAGTGCGGAGGCCGACCGGGTGGCACAGAACAACCTCGCCGGGTGGACCATCACCGGTGGGAACGTGAACAGCAACAAGCAGGGCGGGCACACGGGGCGCTGGTCGATCGCGCAGAGTTCTTCGTCCGCGTACAACGCCTCGCGGTACCAGAACATCTCGCTGCCGAATGGGACGTACACGCTGTCGGCGTGGGTCAAGAGCAGCGGCGGCCAGAAGAAGGCGACCATCTTCGCGAAGAACTTCGGAGGAAGTGAGCTGAGCTCGTCGATCAACCGGTCGATCGGCAGCTGGACGAAGGTGACGATCTCCGGGATCACGGTGACCAACGGGTCGATCCAGGTGGGCGTGTCCTCCGAAGCGAACGCGGGCAACTGGGTGAACGTCGACGACTTCAGCCTGGTGCAGGGCTAGCCGCCGGGTTCGCGGCACGCCGCGGCCATCGGGTGAGTCCCCGACGCCGTCACGAATTCACGCAGAAGGGACTTGCCCATGCGTAGTACGTCCATCTTCGGCCGGTGGCTGGCCGCGGCCGCCGGAAACCTGCTGATGATCGCGCCGATCTCGGTGGTGCCCGGCACCACCGGTACTGCCGCTGCCGCCGTGGGCACGAGCACGGCCGCCGCCAACCGGTACCGGACGGTCACCGACTTCGATCCCGGCTGGCTGTTCAACTACGGCGACGCGAGCGGCGCCGGCGGTGCGTCCTACAACGACGGCGGCTGGCGCAAGCTCAGCGTGCCGCACGACTGGAGCATCGAGGGGCGCACTCCGCCGTCGAACCCGTTCTCTCAGTCCGCGCCGAGCACGGGCCGCGGCGGGTACCTTCCCTCGGGCATCGGCTGGTACCGCAAGCACTTCTCGCTGGGCGCGCTGCCCGCCGGGCGCAAGGTGTTCCTCGAGTTCGACGGCGTGATGGCCAACGCGAGCGTGTACGTCAACGGCACGCTCATCGGCACCCACCCGTACGGGTACACCGGTTTCCGTTACGACATCACGGCGGCGGCGAAGTTCGGCGGTGCCGACAACGTGGTCGCCGTCAAGACCGACACGACGTCGCAGCCTGCGTCCCGCTACTACACGGGCGCCGGAATCCACCGCGACGTCCGGCTCATCGCGACCGACCCGGTGCACGTCGGCCAGTGGGCCACTCGGGTCACGACGCCGGGCAACAACACCGTGCGCGCGGAGACCACGGTGGTCAACGAAGGCGGCTCGGCGGCGAGCGTCAGCGTCCAGGGCATGCTCAGCGACCCGGGCGGGGCCGCGCTGCCCGCGGTCACGACGGCGGCCAAGACCATCGCGGCCGGGGCGTCGGCCACCTTCGCCTACGACGTGCCGGTGCACAGCCCGAAGCTGTGGGACCTGGCGAACCCGAACCTGTACTCGCTGGCCACCACCGTCCTCGCCGCCGGCACCGCGGTGGACGACGACGTCACGTCCGTGGGCATCCGCACGCTGACGTTCGACGCCTCGACCGGCATGAGCCTCAACGGCAAGAACGTGAAGTTCCAGGGTGTCGCGTTGCACCAGGACTTCCACGGGCTCGGGATGGCCGCGCCGCAGCGGGCCGTGCAGCGGCGGCTCGCTCAGCTGAAGGCGCTCGGGGTGAACGCCATCCGTACCGCGCACGATCCCCCGAGCCCGGCCTTCCTCGAGCTCACCGACCGGATGGGGTTCCTGGTCCTCGACGAGTTCTTCGACGTCTGGACCAGGCACAAGTACGCCGACGTGGGTGACTACGCGACGTACTTCGGCCGGACGGCGGCCGCGCCGACCGGCACGCCGGCGGTGCCCGGCGCGAACGGCTCGGTGCCGTGGTACCAGGTGGACGCCACCAGCGTGATCATGCGCGACCGCAACCACCCGAGCGTGGCGATGTGGAGCACTGGCAACGAGATCCGCGACCCGATCGCGACCCGGACACCCCTGCTGACCCGGATGGTCGCCATCGCGCACAGCCTGGACCCGGGCCGTCCGGTGACACAGGCCCTGTTCCGGCCGGGTGACAGCGGCGACGTCACCGGGGCCACCCGGACCATCGTGGACGTCTTCGGCGGCAACTACCGGCCGGACGAGGTCATCCGGGCGATGAAGATGTCGCCTGCGCGGCCCGGGCTGTTCACCGAGATGGGCACCGACACGTCGGCGTGGACGAAGGTGAAGAACAACCCGGGCGTCACCGGCCTGTTCGTCTGGACCGGTGCGGCGTACCTGGGGGAGGCCGACGGGCTGTGGCCACGCGGTGAGACGGACTTCGGCCTGCTGGACGGGGTGGGCACGGCCCGGCCGATCGCGTACTCCTGGCAACGTGCCTGGGGAGCGCCGCCGACGTCACCCCCGCCGACCGGCACCACGGCGAGCCAGGTGGTGCTCAACCCGGATCACAGCACCGTGTCGACGGACATCGACGACGTCTCGTACGTGAAGGCGACTGTGGCCGACTCGTCCGGGCGGGTGGTGACCGGCTCCTCCGCCGCGATCACCTTCGGCATCAGCGGACCTGGGGTGCTCGTCGCGGTCGACAGTGGCAGCCCGGTGCAGGAGACCTTCCGCGGCAGCGTGCGCAAGGCGTACCAGGGAGTTGCGTACGCGCTGGTAAGGGCTACCGGGGCGGGCACTATCACGGTGACCGCGAGTGCCGGCGGGCTGCGTCTCGGCTCGACCACCCTGACCGGCACCGCGGCACCGTTCGTGCCCTGCTCCGGAAGTTGCGACTGAGAGCCTGCCTGGGTCAGTTCGCGTGCTCGACCCACCATCGGCGGCCTGCTGGATGTGCGCCCGCAACACTCACGAGGGTGAATGAATCGTCGCTGAACCAGGTTCCGGAAGGGTCTTTGCCTGGTGCGGCCGCTGTGGCCGGACCGGACTGAGACGGGGTGCGGATGAAAGGCCCGAACGTAGATCTGGGTAAGGCCGTGCTGTACGGCGTTTCCGGTGGTTTCCTGACGGCTTTGTTCGGCACGCTTGGCGCGGGGATGGCGCAAGCGGCGCCGCCTCCGGCCTTGGTGAAGCCTTCGGATAAAACGGTGCACAACGCGGTGGCGAATGCTGTGAAAACGCCGGCTCCGGTTTCCAGGCCGACGTCTTCGCCGACGCCTTCTCCGGCGAAGGACAAGGGCTCAGCGAGGGATAAAGGCTCAGCGAAGGACAACGGCGACGACAAGGGCAAGGGCAGCCACAAGGATCCGAGGGTGGATGGCAGGGTGTCTTCGGATGACGGGCCGCGGAACGCGAACAACGGTGTGAAGCAACCAGAAAAACCGAAGGTTTTCGGCCCTCCTGCTACGCCCGCGGCCACTAAAGTGCCGGTCCTTGACAAGAAGTCCGCCGATCGGTTCAACCGCGTGGTCCGGCAGACGTTGCCCGGCGCTTTACCCCCACTTCCGAAAAACGCGGGAGGCGGTGGCGTCGCGGTGTCCGACCAGGCGGGCGACGCGCGGCGCACCAAGGTCGGTGGCGTGGCGGTGTCCGACCACACCAAGGCCGGTGGCGGCGCGGTGTCCGACCAGCTGGGTTCGGGGCGGCGGGCCGCCGAGAAGGTCGCCAGGAATGAGAAACAAGTGAAACTCGAGGCCAAGCTGCGGGCCGAGAAGGCCAAGAAGGCGGCGAAACGTGACGCCGAGCGGTTGGCATCCGAAAAGCAGAAGAAGGCCAATGAGCGACCGATCAAGTCGGTCGGGGTCTGCGGCAATTTGTCTGCGACGGGCGGCATCCTCAGCACTGGATTAGGTGGTTGCGTGGTGGCCGACAGCAAGGGTGTCGGCTTGACCGGTAGCACCCGTGGTGGTCCCGAGGTGGGCGCCGGCGGGCACGCTGGTGTCGGCGTCCAGGTCTCCTCGGCGGACATCGATGCGTTGGAGGGCCTTTCCGCCAACGTGGGGGGATCGGCCGTGGCAGGCGTCGGGCTGGAGGGTTCGGGCGGGGTGAGCCTCGATGGCAAAAACAACGTGACGTACTACGGCGGTGCCGCCGCCGGCGCGGAGGGGTCGGGAGGCGGCAACTTGGAGTACACGAAGGTCATCCGGCTGTTCGATTGGCCAGGGTGGCTCACCCCGGGAGAGGAGAAGGACCTCCATTCAGAGCGGAGGTTCGGCCGCTGAGTGACGCGGCTCGATCATGCGATGCGCGAGCTGGCCATCAGAGGTTCCGGTACGGCCTGCTGAAGAATCCGGCCAAAAGGACGCCGACGCGGCGGTGAACAGCGCCGCGGTTGCGCTCCGATGACCGAGCCGACACCGAGGCCGGTCATCATGACCCCGAACCCGGGCTCCGCGGCCCAGCGGATCCTGGGCGAAGATCGGCAGTGCGACCTCGATCAAACCGACAGCGGCGAGGTTGAACACGAGCGTGGTCAGCAGGGTCGCCAGGAGGGTCAGGCTGGACACCAGGAAGGTGATCGCGTCGACGAGCAGCCCCACACCGCTCTTGAGCGCCCCGTCGCCTTCACCGCCCGGGATTCGGGTTGAAGACGGGGTGGAAGCTTTCCGGCGGGGCGAGGTAGGTGGCCGGGAGCCCGCCGGTGTCGATGACGATCTGGTCTACGGCGTTCGCCGGGTCGACCATCCACAGCTTGAGGACGTGGTCGCCCGGCCGGTCCACGGTGATGCTCGTGGTCAGTCTCTCGATGCCTTCGACCACGTTGCGCGACCACGCGGCGGTGGCGGAGGTGGCCGCTGTCCCATTGAGCAGGATCGGGATGCCGGAATCGAGGCCGATGGCGAGCCTGCGGGTGCCGCGTGCGTCCAATGAGGGCAGCCGGTACACGGTGACCGGGAAGGTGCCTGCCGTGGTGAAGCGGACGTTGTACTGGAGCTCGGGCGCCACCGTGCGGCTGTCGCCGTCGAGGCGTGCCGCGGTGAACGGCGCGCCGATGACGGCGGCGCCGGACCGGCCGAGGCCGGGAACCGTCTGCCAGGTGGCATCGGACCTCGGCACCAGCCGGTCGTAGTGCTCGGCCTCGATCGACACGTAGCCATGTGCCTCGACGAACCCGATCGCCGTGGCCCGCCCCCGCTCGCCGTCGTTGGCGACCTGCAGTGGCACGGTCACCATGGTGCTCGCGCCGGTGATGCGCACCTGCGGGCTGCTGACGCCCGGCGGGGCCGCGGCCCAGTCGACGCTGACCCAGATCCGCGTCTGGTCCGGGGTGGTCCCTGTCCTGGTGCTGACCCGCACCCAGGGGTGACTGGGGGACGCTTGCCAGGACAGCGGGGCGAACCCGGTGTTGAAGATGTCGATGAAGCGCGTGGTGCGGGTGTACGAGGAGAACGTCAGGGGCCGGGTGACGCCGGTTTCGTTGCCCTCGGCGGCCACGCCGAGACCCACGGCGCCGGTCCGGGTACGTCTTGTCACGGCGGGCACCCGCGGGGCCTTGGGGACGTTGGCCGGGTACGGGTTGATGATCTCTTTCCACTTGCCCCCGGCGATCGCGGTGTTGTAGCGGCGGGTCAGCGCCTCCTCGTCGGCCTGGGCCCGCTCGGCGAGGTCGGCGAAGACGTTCACCCCGGCCCCGCGGCCCTGCTTGACGGCGAGTGCGTTGCGGTCGGCGCAGACGAACTTCAGATTCATCAGGTACGCACCGGTCAGCGGATACTGCAGCAGCTCGAAGAAGGCGTCCTGGTAGGACGACGGCAGCTGCCGTCCCACCGCCTCGGCGCGGCCGATCAGGCTCCGGTACGCCGTCATCCGCCGCTCCGCCTCGTCGCCGTGGTGGACGAGGGAGAAGACCCCGCTCTGGATGAACTCGGGGCGCAGCGCCGCGGCCAGCTCGTAGTAGCCCTGCCGGATCTCGGCGATCTCTCGGGCGTGCGCGGCGCCGAACTGGCGACCGGCCCACTCGGCCAGCCGGGGTTGCACGTCCTCCGCGCGCCACCTGTCGATGTCCCAAGCGAGCGCCATCGCCAACGACAGCCCGGTCTCCTGCGACTTCAGGTCGCCCACGTTGATGATCCAGGTGTGGCGGACCCCGTTGTCGTACGCCCGGCGCAGCTCCTGCCAGATCTTGGCCGGCGCCGTGGTGTCCAGCCACAGGTAGCTCTTCGGCGATCCCCAGTACGAAATGTGGTAGTACAGGCCGTTTCCGCCGGAGCGCTGCCGCTCGGCCGCGGTGGGCAGCTGCCGCATGTTCCCGTGGTTGTCGTCCGGCCAGATCAGCGTCACGTCGTCGGGCACCCGCACCCCGGCGTTGTAGAGGTCGAGCACCTCCTTGTACGGGATGAAGATCTGCGGCACGGCACCGGCCGCCGGCCTGACCTCTTCGGCCAGGATCCGGCGCTGCTGGGTGATGATGTCGTTCATCACCGCGACCCGCTCGGCCGTGGTCTTGGCATTCTTGGTGACCAGGCCCGAATCGTGGATGCCGCGCATACCGACCGTCCAGACGCTTTCGTACCGGGCGTTGGCTTTCGCCCGCGCGCGCCAGTAGTCCAGGATCGTCGTCGGGTTGACCGTGTAGTCGTACTCCGGGAGGCTGCCGTCCGCGTTGCGGTGTGCCTCCGCCCACGGCTGCCACTCGTACACGTTGTTGCGCAGCAACGCCTCCGGGTGGCTGGAGCCGACGACGATGCCGTACTCGTCGGCCAGGCGCGGGTTGTCCGGGTACTTGTTGAAGTGGTCCGACTCGGGGTGCATGGCCGGCCACAGGTAGTTCGCCTTGAGCCGCAGCATCAGTTCGAAGATCCGGGTGTAGGTGACCGGCCCGATGTGCTTGCCGGGCTCTTCCGTCCGGTACGCCCACTGCGAGAGGTTGTCTTCGTCGTTGAGGAAGATGCCGCGGTACCGGATCGCCGGTTCACGCCGCTTCTTCGTGACCAGAGGCAGGGTCACGGTGTCGCGGCGCGGCACCGGCACGTCGGCCCACCAGTACCACGGCGAGACACCGATGCGCTCGGAAAGATCGTAAACGCCGTAGATGGTGCCGCGCCGGTCGCTGCCGGCGATGACCAGCGCGCGGTCGACCCCGGCGACCGGCGCCTCGACGACCTGGGTCACCGACGCCTCCCAGCGTCCGGCAACCTCGGAGACGTCCAGTCGGCCGGACGCGACGAGCTGGTCGATGACTGGGCTGTGGCCGATCGTGCCGATCAGCACCGCCGTGCGGGACAGCCCGGCGGTGCGGTTCGTCAGAATGGGCAGCACGCCACTGACCCGCTCGATGTCCGCCTGCAGGTCGCCCGCCACGCGGCGGACGGCCGCGTCGTCGCCCGCGTCGACGAACACGTCGGCGGCGACGCCGCCCGCGACCAGGGAAAAACCGTCGCCTGCGGCGAAAGCCGGCTCGGCGGCGAACAAGGCCGCAGCGGCCGGGGTCAGCGGCAGCGCGCCGACGGCGGCAAGCCCCCGCAGGAACGACCGGCGGGATGGCACGAACGCGTCGTCATCCGGATGCCCCGGCGGCTTGGCGATCACGGGTATGTCCCCTTCCACATGGCGGCTCGGCGGCGCATGGTTCCCTGGAATAGAACCTCATGGCGGAGAACGTGGCAAGGCTTTCGCGTCCGGTATCTGTGAACGCTCACAGCGCCGCTTTCGAATTCGTCGAAATGTTCTCGATCTTCCGCCTGAAAGCGCTGTCAAAGTCGGAGCTCGCGTTCGAGCGAGAAGATTGAATTCGATCATTTCGATCATTCGGACGAATTCGGCGAGTACTGTCGAACCCAAATCGAATCGACCGGTTCGCCACGAGATCCGGCACTGGCGGCGGTAGCCGTCGCCGTGCCGCTTGTCGCCACCGCTCGCACGCTCAAACCCCAGGACCTGGTGTCGTTCGTCGAGTCGACGCTCATCGAGGGGGCACGAACCTCGCCGCCAGTGACATCCTCGACGTCGAACTCGTCGATGACGACGAGCCCGGTGATGAGCTCGACATTGGCTCGGGACGAGCGAGGCCCGGCTTCGATGGGCCGAGTTCGAAGCCCGCTAGGAGTCGCCGCGGTCGTGGCTGCCGGTCGTGCGGACCAGGGAATGCTGTTACGCCGGGGACCGGGGTGAAGCCGAATTCCCGCAGTACGCGCCCGTTCTGCGCGTCGTTCCACGCAGGTGCGATGAACTCGAGCGTGTCCATGGGCAGCTGGTCCGGGTCGGCCCACACCAGCTCGGTGCATTTATGCGGCTCCCGGATCTCCGGTGTGCGGGTGATTCGGCCGGGCTGATCCGCACGTTGGTCACCAGATGCCGGCTGGGCTGCGCACCTTCCGCGATGAGGTCGCCGATCGAGGATCAGCTCGGTGATTTCCGCGCGGTCTTCGGCGGTCACCATGGGACGACGCCGTCGCGATCGCGGTAGGTGCCAGTGGGCCCGTCCGGGGCGGCCGTGGCGAGTTCGATGATCGCGTCGGTGCCTTCGGTCACGGTCTGGGTGCCCAGGTAGTCGTTGATCTCGGTGGCGGTCGGGCCAGGGTCGGCGATGTTGACCCGGAACCGCGGGAGAGCCTCGGCGTACTTCAGCGTGAGCATGTTGATCGCGGCCTTGCTGGGCTGGTAGAAGGGCAGCGGATTCGCATGCTCCAGTGTCGACGGGTCCACCGACCGGGTGAACGACCCCATGCTGCTGGACACGTTGACGATGCGCGGCGCGTCCGACTTCTCCAGCAGGGGCAGGAAAGCGCGGGTGGTGCGCAGCGTACCCAGGTAGTTGGTCTGGATCACGCGCTCGGCGTCCCCGGCCGTGAGATCGTGGATGTCGGTGATGCGCGGACCGGCGATGCCGGCGTTGTTGACCAGGACGTCGATCCGGCCTTCGTGCGCGAGGACGTCGGCGGCCGCGGTCTCGACCGAGGCTTGGTCGCTGACGTCGATGGCGACGAACCGGGCCCCCAGCTCGGCCGCGGCTTTCGCGCCGCGTTCGGGGTCGCGGGCGCCGAGCAGAACCTGGTGGCCGAGGCCGACGAACCGCCGGACGGCCTCATAGCCGATGCCGCGATTGGCGCCGGTGATGAAGGTGATGGTCATGGGAAAGCCCTCTCAGCGAACGAAAGCCTGCGCGGACAGGCCGTTGATGGTGGTGTCGCCCTGCTGGAACCCGACCATGGCTTCGCTCACGGCGTGCGGGTAGTTCAAGGACGGCGCGGTGAGGCGATCGAGCTCGCCGACGTGCTCGGCGGTGAGGGTGACCTCGATCGAGGCGAGGTTGCTTTCGAGTTGGGCCACGGTGCGGGCGCCGATCAGGGTCGAGGTGACCTCGGACCGCTGGCGGACCCACGCGAGCGCGGTCGCGGCGACGGTGGCGCCGAGCTCGGCGGCGATCTTCTCCAGCGCGTCGAGCAGTACGAAGGTCGACTCGGTGAGGTGCGTGCCCGCGTATGCGGTCCGGCCGGAGTCTTCGGCCGTGGTCTTGGTCCGGGAGTACTTGCCGGACAGGGCGCCGCTGGCCAGCGGACTCCATGGCGTGATCCCGAGGCCGAAGTGCCGGGCGGCACCGAACATCTCACCCTCGACGGTGCGTGCGAGCAGCGAGTACTCGACCTGCAGCGCCGCCACCGGCGCCCAGCCGCGGAACCGGGCGATCGTGGCGGCTTCGGCGACCCACCACGCCGGGGCGTTGGACAGGCCGATGGCGTGCACCTTGCCCGCGCGGACGAGGTCGTCCAGTGTGGACAGTGTTTCCTCGATCGGGGTGTGCCGGTCCCACTGGTGCATCCAGTAGAGGTCGACGTGGTCGGTGTTGAGCCTGCGCAGGGAGGCGTCGAGCTGTGCGCGGATCGCTTTCCGGCCCGCGCCACCGGAGTTGGGGTCACTCGCGTCCATGCTGCCGGTGAACTTGGTGGCCAGCACCATCCGGTCCCGGCGCCCCGGCCTGGCGGCGAAGTACTGGCCGAGAGTCGCTTCCGAGGTGCCTGCGTTGTACATGTTGGCGGTGTCGACGAAGTTCCCGCCCGCGTCGAGGTAGCGGTCGAGGATCTCGAACGACGTCTCCGGGCCCGAGCCCCAGCTGCCGTCATCGAAGTTCATGGCCCCCAGCGCGAGCGGGCTGACGCGCAACCCCGAACGGCCGAGGGTGCGGTAGTCGGTCAGTGGCATCTGCTTCTCCGTGTCCGATGTGGTGTGTACACAACCGACGATGCCCGTCCGCGCGCCGATCGAGAAGGCCGCGTGATCCTGGGTGTGCGGCACCCAGGAAGCCCGTGCCTTCCCCAGCGGGCCGGCCGGCTCGAGGATCGAGAGCGGACGAAGGGAGCACCATGCCGAACAGTGACGTGGTCGAAGAGTGGATCGAGAAATACGTGCACGCCTGGACCACGAGCGCGCGCAAAGACATCGAAGCGCTCTTCACCGGCGGAGCCGAATACCACGAACGACCGTACGAGACCGACTGGATCGGGCGGAACGAGATCGTCGAAGGCTGGCAAAGCCGTGACGAGTGGCAGAAGAACGGCTGGACCTTCGAGTGGGAGATCCTGATGATCACCGGCGACACCGCCGCGGTGCGCGGGCGTGGCACCTACGCCGAGTTCGGCGCGTTCGACAACCTCTGGACGCTGACCTTCGCGCCGAACGGCCGTGTGGACACCTTCCGGATGTGGAACAACGCCGCCGGCGCGTGAGCGTCCACTGTGGTCCTTTACCGTCGAACCGCGTGACCGGCACTTCCTCACGCTTGCTTCGCTTGCTGTCGCTGCTCTCGTCGCGGCCGAGCTGGACCGCCGACGAGCTCGCCCAGCGGATGGAGGTCACCGACCGCACCGTGCGACGGGACATCGTGCGCCTGCGGGAACTCGGGTACGACGTCGAATCCGATCCCGGCCGGTGGGGCGGCTACCGGATGCGGCCCGGGCATCGGCAGATCCCGCTCGTGCTCGACGACGAGGAATCACTGGCCGTCGTCGTCGCACTGCGGGAGGCGGCACAGACCGGCGTGCTCGGGGACGATCAGGCTGTGCTGTCGGCGTTGCTCAAGCTGAGGCAGCTGCTACCCGCTCGGGTGGCCTCCCAGCTCGGGGCGATGGACGACGTGTTCGAACACACCGCCCGAGCCGGCGGCCTGCCACTGTCGCCTGGTCTGCTCGCCTGCCTGGCCACGGCCTGTCGCCGCGGCGAGCGTCTGCGACTGTCCTACCGGGACGCGCACGGAACCGGCAGCACGCGCATGGTGGATCCGTACCGGCTGGTGTTCACCGGGAACCGCTGGTATTTCGTCGCGCGTGATGTCGACCGCGGGGTATGGCGGACGTTCCGGGCCGATCGCGTCGTCCGCGCCGAACCGACCGGTCAGGTCATGCGCGTCGACGACCCACCCGACGCTGCCCGGTTCGTGGCCGAAACCCTCACCGGCGGCTACCCGCTCTACGCGGTCGTGCGTGTCCATGTTCCGTTCGAGCAGGCGATGCGCGCGGTACCTCCGCCCCAAGGCGTGCACCGGCCCGACGGTCCGGACGCCACGATCGTGGAGCTCGGCGGCGCGGACGCCGAAACCCTCGCCCGGCGCCTGGTCGGGCTGGCGGTGCCGCTGACCGTCCTCGGCCCCGCCGAAGTTCGCGAGGCAGTCCGGCGGCGTGCGCTCGCTCTGGCCGAGAGCAACAGCTGAAGCTCAACTTCCGGCGGCCATCGGCGTGCCGGGCAAGGCGAGGTCAGCGCCCGGCATGCAGGGAAGCGAGGAAAGCCAGTGCCTCGGCGCTGCGGCTGCCCGGCTCGGCGGTGCCGACGAGCAACTGCTGGCCGGGCGCGTCGTGCACGTCGAAGGTCTGGTAGGTCAGTTCGACCCGGCCCGCCTCCGGGTGCACGAACACCTTGAACGCACGCGTGAGTGCGCCGACGAGCTGGTCGGACCACAACTTCCGGAACTCGTCGGAGATCTCCAGCATCTCCTGGACCAGACCGCTGATCTCCGGGTCGTCGCGGAACCGCCCGGCGTTGAGCCGTAGCGCGTAGACGGTGTCGCGGACCACCGTCGGCCACTGGACGAACACCGTCTTGGCCGCGGGGTGGGTGAACTGGACCCGGACCATGTTCCGCATGCCCTCGAACGGTGCCAGCAGCGCCGAGGCGAGGGTGTTCGTGGCCAGGATGTCGAAGCTCGGGTTCAGTACGTAGGCCGCCGAGGCCGGGAACGCGTCGAGCAGCTGCAGCAGCGACGGATGCACGGTGTCCCGTGCGACGGCGCCGCCGAGGCGTGGGTTGAGCCCGGCCAGGCGGTAGAGATGCTCCTTGCCGTCCGCGGTCAGCCGCAGCGCCTGGCCGATCGCGGCGAGGACCTGGGCCGAGGGATTGCGCTCGCGGCCCTGTTCCAGCCGGGCGTAGTAGTCGGCGCTGACCCCGGCCAGCACGGCGACCTCCTCTCGGCGCAACCCGGCCACCCGACGGTTGGCCCCCGCGCCGGCCAGCCCCGCGTCGGCGGGGTCGAGGCGGGCGCGGCTGGCGCGGAGGAAATCGCCGAGCGGTGTGGCGGAGGCAGCGGGCATGTCGCCGAGGCTACCGCCGCCCCGCCGACATGGCCCCGTGGCGCGGCTTCCGGGCGCGGCACCGCTAGGACGACGCGCCTCGCACCGCTCGTCCGAGGTCGCCACCGATTTTGTCCATAGTGGACTCGTAGGCCGCCGGCACGTCCACGCCGAGCCGGTCGCCGAGGACGAACACCCACCACAGGCATTCGGCGAGCTTGTGCCGTAGCTCGTCGTCGACGTCACCGTCGATGCCCCACGTGCGCTCCGCCGCGAGCACCAGGCGCCCGACGTAGGCGGCGTCGTTGGTGAACCCGAGCGCGAGTTCGGGCAGGGTCCACGTGCGGCCCAGGAGTCGGTTTTCGAGCTGCTCGTACAGCGCGCGCACCTGCAGCGCAAGGGCGTCGGCTTCTTCAAGGCTCATAGCGGTCTCCTGTGCTCGATGTCGTGACAGGCGCGACCGTAACCGCGAACCCGGACAGGTCGGGTCCGGGAAACGCTGTCCGCTGGATCACACGATCGAGC
Organism: Amycolatopsis sp. NPDC059657; assembly: GCF_042734395.1. Taxonomy (NCBI): domain Bacteria; kingdom Bacillati; phylum Actinomycetota; class Actinomycetes; order Pseudonocardiales; family Pseudonocardiaceae; genus Amycolatopsis; species Amycolatopsis sp. NPDC059657. The sequence continues at coordinate 69,722 of NZ_JBHWEB010000045.1, forward strand.
GGCCTACCCGGACCCGACCTGTCCGGGTAGATCCCTAGCGTCGTCACCGAACCCCCGCCAGTGAAAGGAAACCCCTGTGAACGGACGCCTTCTCGTCTATGGCGCCACCGGCTACACCGGCCGGCTCGTCGCCAGCCGAGCCGTCTCGGTCGGCCTGGACGTCGTCGTGGCAGGCCGTGATCCCAACCGTGTCCACGAACTCGCGAACGAACTCGGCGTCGAAGCCCGGGCCTTCGACGCGGGCGAAGCGCGTGAGGCACTCGAGGACATCGATTGTCTCCTGAACGTCGCAGGCCCGTTCCGTCACACCGCCCGCCGCATCACCGAGCCCGAGAAGCTCACGATCGCCCTGCGCGTGACCGGCGGCTTCTCGGCCGGTTCGCTCGCCAGCTCGGCCGGGTTCGAGGAGCTGGGCACCCTCGTCCGGCGCTCCGGCGAACTCACCCGCCTCGAGAGGGCCATGCCTCGGACATTCGACTTCGGCGCAGGCCCGGAGAAGTGCCTGCCCACGCCGATGGGTGCCCTGATCACCGCGCCCAGATCCACCGGCCTCGGCGATATCGAGGTTTACCTCGGCACCGATGACGGCTTCCCCGCCTTCACCACCGACGGACCCACCGCCGAGGAACGCGCCCGCGGTCAGTACCACGCACTGGCCGAAGTGACCGGCAGCGACGGCCAGATCGCCCGATCCCTGATCACCACGCACTCCGGCTACACGTTCACCCAGCACAGCTCGGTCGAAATCGCCCGCCGGGTACTTGCCGGACGGTTCATCACCGGATACCAGACCCCAGCGTCGGCCTTCGTGTAGGTGATCGGTGCCGACGACGACCAAGGCGAACTGTTCCGGATCTTCAGCTGCCACACCGTGTTCACCGACACGGACAGAGGCGCAACGTCAAGCTCGGCTGGTGATTGTGGTGCGGACATGGAGGGTGCGTCGTGCCACGGCAGTGAACAGAAGCGCTGCTGCGGCGACTACGGCCAGCGCGCCGAGCCCGAGCGCGTAGGAGCCGAAGGCGCCGTAGAGGGTGCCCATGACCAACGGCGGGATGAAGCCGCCAAGGCCTCCCGCCGCGCCGACCACTCCGGTTACCGATCCGACTTTGCTGGTGGGGGTGAGGAGCGCGACGAGTGCGAACACCGCGCCACTGCCCGCACCGAGCGCGGCTGCCATGGACAGGAACGCGATCGTGCCCAGTGGTATCAGCTCGGGGGCGAAGGCTTGTGTCGCTGCCGCGGCGGTGACGACGGCGAAGACCCCTCTCAGCACGCGCACGGGGTTGAAACGGTCGGACAGCCAGCCGCCTACCGGGCGCATGATCACAGCGAACAGCACGAAGCCTGCCATGCGGTTGGCGGCGTCGGCCTGAGCGAGCCCGTACGCTGTCTTGAGATAGGCGGGCAGGTACACGGAGAACGCGACGTAGCCGCCGAACGCGATGGCGTAGAGCGCGGAGGCCTGCCAGGTCACCGGCAGGCGGAGGGTGTCGCGCAGGCGGCGTGTGAGTGGTTCGGTCGGCACTGTCCGGCCCGGTGCGTCGCGCAGCAGCCGCGCCGCGACGACCGCGTAAAAGGCCAAGGCGCAGGCTGTGACGATGAACGGGGTCGCCACTGTGCCCGCTTTCGCCAGTGGCACAGTGGTGAGCGCGCTGACAGCGGTACCACCCATGCCTGCGCCGAATATGCCGATGGCCAGCCCCCGCCGTTCGGGTGGGAACCAGGCGTTGACGAACGGCACGCCGACGGCGAACGCGGTACCGCCGAGGCCGAGGAAGAATCCGCCGATCAACAGCGCGGCCAGCGAGCTGTGCCCGGCGAGACCGAGGAACAGAACAGGGACGATGGTCAGCGCGGAGACCGCCGGGAACATCACCCGCCCGCCGTAGCGGTCGGTCAGCGCGCCGACGGGGATCCGTCCGAGAGACCCGACGACCACCGGCACCGCGACCAGCAACGCCTGCTGGAACGCGCTGAGCCCGAGTGAGTCCTTGAACGACGGACCTAGCGGACTCAGCAGCGCCCATGCCCAGAAGTTGAGCGCGAAACCGATGGTGGCCAGGCTCAACATCAGCATTCGTCGCCCGGCGGTCACCGGATGGCTAGGCGCGTCTTGTGTGGCAGTCATTGCGTCTCATTCCTCGGATGGGTGCGCGGGCCGTTCCAGCTTCATTCACCGTGGCCCGAGGGGACAGAGACCAAGGCCTCGGCAGGCGGGACCAAGGTCACCGCCTGGACAGTGCACTGTGGACTACAGGGTGAGGAAAGCCCGCTGCGGCAACGGAAAGCAGTCCTGCCAGCTCGATCATGCCGATCCGCGCCGGTCGCCATGCCGGGAGATGTGCCCAGCGCACGCGAGCGATGAGCAGGACGAACGGCGCGACCGGCCACCACGGGATGCCGGTCGCGGAGCAGACGATGGCTACCAGGACGGGAGTGGCCAACGCGCAGGCACGCGAGGTGCGGGCGTAGGCGGGGTTGTGACGTTCACGGATCAGCGACTTCACGTGCAGTGTGGAGCCGATGAGCACCGTCGCGGTGATGAGCGCCGCAGCCAGCACCGGCGGGCGGCCAATGGCATCAGCCAAGGTGACCAGTTCGTGGCTGCCGCACCGAGGAGTAGAGGCAGCCGAGGAAGCCCCAAGCGCCGTGTTGTGGTGGCACCAGGGGAGAACGGCGGACTGTACGTGCCGTGGCGGTCATCGCGTGCGCTCCACTGACCGTGCGGCGACATCGGCGTCGCAGCAGAAACCGGTACGGCGGCGCTTGAGACACAGCAGGCCGAGCAGTGCTCCGTCGTCGGCGAGCACGGCGAGGCGCCGCTGCCCGCGCGCCAGCATCAGATGGCGAACGTGTTCGGCGGGCAGGTCCGCGGCGACGATGCGACCACTCAGCCGCGCGTGGGCCAGCGCGTGGTCTGTGCCGTCGATGTCCTCGGTGATGTCCTCGCGCACCAGGGTGCCAAGTAAACGCCCGGCCTCGGTGAACAGGAGCATGTGGACGTGGTCGTCCGCGAAGCAGTCCCTGGCCTGACGCACCGTGGTCTGAGCGGGCAGGGTCTTGGGTAGCCGCAACACCACGTCACCGACCGTTTTGCCGATCAGATCCGGCGACGCGAACTCACGCAACGCCATCTCCCCGCGCTGCGATCCTGTCTCGCACCGCGTCCGGAGCTGGGGTTGATGCGGCTGGTGCCCCACGCCTGGCGCGGTAGACGACATAGGGGCGCCACAGGTAGGCCACGGGCGCCGACCACACGTGTACCAGGCGCGTGAACGGCCACAGCGCCAGGAACACGAAGCCGCCGAGAGCGTGCAGCTGGTAGACGAGCGGGGCCTCGGTCATCAGGTGTGTTTGTGGTGCGAACCAGAAAACACCACGGAACCAGACCGCGATCGTCTCGCGGTAGTCGTAGCCGTCGCCGAGCAGGTTCGTGCCGATCGTCGCCGCCATCCCCAGCACCACCATCGCGGCCAGCGCCGCGTAGAGCACCTTGTCCATTGTCGTGGTCACCCGGCGGACTCGTCTATTGACGAACCGGCGTGCGATCAGCAGAGCCAACCCGGTCACGAGCACGATGCCGGCGAGGGCGCCGCCCCACACCGCGGTGGCGTGATAAAGACCTTCGGGGATGCCGACCCACCGCGTCAGGGCCGCGGGTACGACCAAGCCCACGGCGTGACCGGCGATCACGCCGAACGCGCCGAGATGGAACAGCGGTGACGCCAGGCGCAGGATGCGGCTTTCCAGTAGCTGGCTGGTGTGGGTGGTCCAGCCGAATTGGTCGTGGCGCCACCGCCACCAGTGGCCGAGCACGAACACCGCGAGACAGGTGTACGGGATGACGATCCAGATGAGCGTGGTCACGGGGCACCCTTCCCTGGCGAGGTGGTCAGCGCGCACGACGCGGCGGTGAGGTCCGGGCCGAACCCGATCGCGTCGACTTCGGAGCCGTAGGGCGCGAGCCCGACCGATTCCACCGGCGGGCCGTCTTGGGCGAGCGCGCGGACTGCTTCGCGGTCGGCTGCGGTCAGCGGCGGGAGCGCGGAGACGACTGCTTCGAGCAGGTGCCGGTACGGCGATCCTGCTTCCTCCAAAGCGGAACGCAGCAACTCCAGTCCCCGGCGGTGCTGGCGCAGGGGCGCCTCGCCGTCGCCGGGACCCTCGGTGGCGGCGAATTCCAGCACCACAGGCAGCAGGTCAGGCAACTCGCCCGCCCGCGGCAACAGCCCGTGCGCGCGGTAGCGCTGTTTCAGCATGAGCAGGGCGATACCCCGCTTGCGGGTGTCGCCGTGCAGGTAGTAGGTCAGGTAGAGCCCGCTGCGGCGACGCAGGTCGAATGTGCCCACATAGTGCTTTTCGACATCGAGCGCGCCGGTGGCGAGGAACCAATCGAGGAACGTCGTGAGCCGCGCGCGCACCTCGGGGTGCGTGATCTCGTCAACGGCGCGCCGCAGCTGGTGCCCAGCATCGAACAGCCGACCGTCAGGGTAGGTGAGAAGCAGGGAGGCGAGGTCGAAAAGCCGGGACCGATCGGATCCGGTCACTGCGAGGTCGGTCACTAGTGCACCCTCTTCCGTGCGGGCCCTTGGAAGGGGCTTGTGGTAGGAACTAGGCGGAAGCCGGGGTGACGGCCTATGTCGGTCGCCT
>NZ_JBHWEB010000046.1:0-8237 GCF_042734395.1 Amycolatopsis sp. NPDC059657
GATCTTGATTTGTCTTCACAAACACTCATGATCACCGTGGTGGCCGCGCCTATTTCACCGACACGCCAGCCACATCACGAACTACAGCTGGAGTATTAGAACCGGCCGTACCACTCACGAGACCGACCTCAGGGAAGGCCGTTGAGGAACGGCTCGTGCGAGTTCTGGAACTCCCAGTTGTAGTAGCGGTCCCAGTTGATCGACCACGTCATCAGCCCGCGCAACGCGGCCGAAGCGCCACCCCGCAACGTGTACGACCCGCAGCCCGAATTCTTGACCAGGCAGTTGAGCGCGGACTGCACCGCGGCGGGCGCGGTGTAGCCGTTGCCGGCGCTGACCGCGGCCGGGAGCCCGATCGCGATCTGGTCGGGACGCAGCCCGGGGAAGAAGTTGCCCGTGGTGGACACGCTGAAGCCCGCCTTGAGCATGTCGGTCATCGCGATGTGGAAGTCCGCGCCGCCCATGAAGTGGTACTGCTGGTCCAGGCCCATCACCGGGCCGGAGTTGTAGTCCTGGACGTGCAGCACGGTCAGCGAGTCGCGCAGCGCGTGGATGACCGGCAGGTACGCGCCCGTGCGGGTGTCACCGCCGCCGACGCCGCCGTAGAACTGGTAGCCGACCTGGACGAAGAACGTCTCCGGCGCCATCGTCAGCACGAAACCGCTGCCGTACTTGGCTTTCAGCGACTTCAGCGCCGAGATCAGGTTCACGATCACCGGGGTGGTCGGGTTGCGGAAGTCGGTGTCGCCGGAGTTCAGCGCGAGCGAGTGGCCTTCGAAGTCGACGTCGAGGCCGTTCAGGCCGTACTTGTCGATGATCGCCGAGACCGAGCTGACGAACTTGTCCCGCGCGGCCGTCGACGACAGCTGGACCTGGCCGTTCTGGCCGCCGATCGAGATCAGCACCTTCTTGCCCTGCGCCTGCTTGGCGCGGATGGCGGCGATGAAGTCGGCGTCGCTCTCCACGGCCGGGCATTCGGCGGCCGGGCAGCGGGTGAACCGGATGTCGCCCGAGGTCACCGAGGTCGGCTCGCCGAACGCGAGGTTGATGATGTCCCACGCGGCCGGGACGTCCGCCATCTTCGTGTAGCCGGAGCCGTTGGCGAAGCTGGCGTGGAGGTAGCCGATCAGCGCGTGTTTCGGCAGTCCGGTGTCCGTGCAGCCCGAGGTCGTCGCGCTCGCTTCGGCGCTGCGCGGCGACTCGCCCGCCGAGTTGTACGCCGACACCGAGTAGCTGTGCGACGAGCACGCGGCGAGCCCGGACAGGGTCGCCGAGGTGCCGGTCACGGTCGACTTCACCGCCCCGTTCTCGTAGACCCGGTACCCCGTGGCGCCGGTGACCGCGGGCCAGTTCAGTGCGATCGAACTCGCCGTCACCGTGCCGACCGAAGGCGTGCCGGGGGTGCCTGGGGCGCCCGGGGTGCCGCCGCCGGGACCGTCGAGGGTGACGTCGTCGGCGTTGTACGTGCCCGCGCCGTACCAGCCGTGCAGGTAGAGCTGGGCCGAGGTCTGGCTCGCGGTCGTGGTGAACGACAGCGAGAGCTTCGTGTAGCTCGTCGCGGCCGTCCACGTCGACGGGCCGCCGGTGATGCCGAGGTAGACCGGGTTTCCCCGCACCCAGGCGGAAACGGTGTACGCGGTGTTCGGCACGACGGACACCGTCTGCGCGCACTGCGCGTAGTCCGAGCCGGCGGCGGTGGCGGCGAGCGCGTAGTCGCCCGAGTTCACCGGGCTGCTCACCACCGTTCCGGCCGGGCAGGTCCACCCCGCGGTCGAGCCGCTCTCGAAACCGGGATTGGCCAGCAGGTTGGCGGCGCTCGCGGCCGGGGCCCCGAAGGCGGCCAACGCGAGCACGGTAAGGGTCACTAGCAGTCTGGAACGCCTCATCGCGGTCCTCCAGTGTGATGTGACCCTTATTGTCTAGACCAATCTGGCCGCTGTCCAGAAGACCACACGCGCCACAGGTACGCGACCGAGGTGACACTCTCCGCAAAGATCTTGATCGGGCGTGTCGATCCGGGGGTAGCTGATTCGACGAACAGACAAGAGGCCACGGAAGGGGAGCGAAATGAACGCCACGACCACGAACCCTTGGACCCTTTCCGGCAGGCTGGCCTGGGAGGACCGCGCCGAGGACGCCGGACGGCTCGCGCCGGACGACCGGCTCACCTGCCATGTGCACGGCCGCTGGATCCACGAATGCGTGGCGTCGCCGCTGCACGTCAGCCAGGTGACCAGGCATCGATGGTGCCGCGACTGCTCGGCCCAGCTGACCGTCGCGATCGACCAGCTCGGCCGCACGGTCACCATGGCCTGCCCGCGCTGCGGCGACGGCCACAGCCCGGCGACCGGCCGCCTGATCACCGCCTGCCAAGCCAGCCTGACCTTGGCCCACACCCGGCAGCGTCAGCTCGTCGCGGCTTGACCGGTGTCAGGACAGCCGGACGGCAGCGCGCCGCGCGAACTCACGCAGCGCGGCGGTGACCCCCGGCGGCAGTTCGAGCGCGGCGAGCGCGCGTTCCGCCCGGCGGCACCGGGTGGCGATCATCCGCTCGACCGACGTACGGGCGCCGGTCGCGTCGAGCACGGCACGCACCCGCGCCGCGTCCACTTCGGTCAGGTCGGGATCCCCGACCAGGAACCGCAAAAGCCGTTCGTCGGCCGGTTCCGCGCGTGCGAGCGCGAGTGCCATCAGCACGGTGTGCTTACCGGCGCGTAGATCGTCCACTGTGGACTTACCGGTCTCGCCGGGGTCGCCGTAGACGCCGAGCAGGTCGTCGCGAAGCTGGAACGCCTCGCCGACCGGGATCGAAAACGCGGTGAGCCCACGCAGTAGCGCCTTGTCGGCGCCCGCCAGCGCGGCGCCGAGATGCAACGGCCGTTCGATCGTGTACTTGGCCGTCTTGAGCCGCGCGATCAGCATCGCGTGCCCGAGATCGGTCGTCGGCCTGCCGGTCGAGAGCAGGTCGAGGTACTGCCCGTACATCACTTCGGTGCGCATCGCGAACAGCAGCGGCGCGATCGCCTGCCGCTGCTCGGCGGTGAACGACGCGCCGTACAGCAGCTCGTCGGTCCAGCTCAGCGCCAGATCACCGAACAGGATCCCGGAGTTGACGCCGAGCAGGTCGGGATTCGGCCGATCGGCGTGCCGCCCGGCGAGGATCCGGTGCAGTGTCGGTTGCCCACGGCGGATGTCACTTTGATCCATAACGTCGTCGTGAATCAGCGCGAAGGCATGGAACATCTCGAGCGACGCCGCGGTCGCGATCACCGCGTCGAGCTCGCCGGAACCACCGGCCGACTGCCAGCCGAGCACGCACAACGCGGGCCGCAGTCGCTTGCCGCCCGCGAACACGAACTCGCCGAGCGTCTGCGGGATCCGCAGGTCGGCCAGGTGCGCGTCGGTGGTTTCGCGGGCCTTGGCGTTGAAGAACCTGGCGAGATGCTTTTCGACCGCCCGGTGGACGACTTCCAGTTCCAGCGAAGCGATCGGGGTGTTCATGGGCGACCTTTCCCTCTGGTGCGACGTGAGGGACCGGAACGCACCCCAGATACTCCGGGAGATTCGACCGGTCGGCATCCTCGTCCACACGACGGGGTGATTCCCGTGGAAAGATCTCTACTCACACGCGCACTGCGAGCCCCTCCAACGCGTGGAAGGCCGTGCTGGCGCGCCAGCGCACCTCGGGCTCGGCGAGCGCGAGATCGGGGAACCGGGCGATCAGCCTGCTCAGCACTTCCTCGGTCTCGATCCTGGCCAAGGCGGCGCCCAGGCAGAAGTGCGCTCCCCCGCCGAAAGCCACCTGCGCGGAGTCCTCACGCAGCAGGTCGAACGTGTCCGGCTCGGCGAACCGCGCCGGATCGCGATTGGCGCCCACGAGGTGGACGATCACCTGCTGCCCCGGCTCGACGGCCAGCCCGCCGACCCGGTGCGCGGTCACCGCGGTCCGTCCCGTGTAGGCGACCGGCGGCTCGATCCGCAGCACCTCCTCGACGCATTCCTTGATCAACTCCGGTTTGTCACGCAGGATCGCGGCCTGGCCGGGGTTGCGCAGCAGGTTCAGCACGCCGTTCGAGATCAGGTTCGCGGTGGTCAGCAGCCCGGCGACGAGCAGCGTCAGCACGATCGCGAGCACTTCCTCGAGATCGAGCCGCTCGCCGTCGGACTCCGCGGTGAGCATCGCGCTGATGAAGTCCTCGCCGGGCTCCGCACTGCGCTCGGCCAGCAGCGGCAACAGGAAATGCACGCAGTTCATGGTCGCTTCGGCCGCGTCGAGCAGCAGGTCCTCGCCGGGGTTGAACTCCAGCAGCTGCGCCAGCCGCGGCGCCTCGATGTTGATCAGTTGCGCGCCTTCGACGCCGACGTCGAGCAGCTCCGCGATGACCGAGACCGGGATCGGGTAACCGAGCTCGGTGACGACGTCGAACTCGCCCCGCCCCTCGACGCCGTCGAGCGCGGCTTCGACGACGGCGCCGATGCGGTCACGGAACTGCTCGATCCGGCGCGCGGTGAAACTCGGCGCGACGAGCTTGCGGAACTTGTCGTGCGCGGGGCCGTCCATGAACAGCCGCAGCATGCTCCGCATCAACGGTGGCAGCTGATCGGTGCCGCCGAGCTCGCTGATCAGCTCGATGTTGTCGCTGAGATCGCTGACCCAGCCCTGGCCGTGCAGGATCTCCTGCGCCGCGTCGAACGAGGAGATGACGAACGCGCCCAGCTTCTCGTCGATGCCGACCCCGGTCACGGCTTGCCTCCCGCGACCGCGCCGTCGAGTTCGCCGATGATCTCCGCCCAGTGCCCGGTCGAGCGCAGCGCGCCGAGTATCGCGGTGATCCCGGCGTCCATCCGGGTGTAGAAGAGCGTTTCCGGTGGCATGTTCATCTTCCTGATCACCGCGCCGTACTCACCGAACGGCGAGAACATCCGCTTGTTGACCGCGGCCGCGTACTCGGGCGTGTAGGTGAACGGCTGCTCGGCGGTCATCGGCGTCCACTGCGCGGACATCCAGTCGAGCAGCTCGGCCGGGGTCGGCGGATCCGCTGTCAGCGAGTTGAGGTCCATCGACGCCCGCCACAACCGGTCGGCGTCGCCTTCGACGCCCGCCTGTTCCATCGCCACCAGGTTGGCCACCTGTTCGGGCGTGAACCGTTTGACACAGCCGAAATCGAGGAAGGTGACCGTGCCGTCCTCGTGGAACAGGTAGTTGCCGGGGTGCGGGTCGGTGTAAGCGATCCGGAACCGGCGCAGGCTGCCCCAGAGGAACCGGTAGATCACCTCGCCCCAGCGGTCGCGCAGCTCCTGGCTCCGCTCCACCGCGTCCTGCCAGCCCAGGCCGTCGACGAAATCCATGGTGAGAACGCGCCGTGTCGACAGCTCCGGCACGATCTCGGGAATCCTGATCACCGGGTGGCCTCGGTAGGCGTCGGCGAACTCGGCCTGGTTGGCGGCTTCGATCCGGTAGTCGATCTCCTCACCGATCCGGTCGCCGATCTCCGCGACGAGCGCGCGGGTGTCGACCTGCGTCTTGTCGCCGGTGATCACGCCGCGCACACGCAGGAAGGTGGTCAGCAGGTCCACATTGGCCAGATCGGCCGCGATCGCCGCCTCCATACCGGGGTACTGGACCTTGACGGCGACGTCCCGGCCATCCTTCGTCCTGGCGCGATGCACCTGGCCGATGGACGCGGCGGCCAGCGGTTTGCGCGAGAACTCGGCGAAGATCCCGTCGGGATGCGCGCCGAGTTCGGCCTCCAGCACGGAAACCGCGTCTTCCCAATCCATCGGCGGCGCGTCGGCCTGCAGCTTCTGGAACGCCGTTTGGTAAGCACCGCCCGGCGAATTGATCGACATGAAGGAGATGATCTGCCCGGCCTTCATGAGCACGCCGCGCGAACGTCCCAGCAGGACCTGATACCGGTTCGCGGCCCGCTGCTGCGCGGCGGCGGGCTTGCCTTCCGCGCCGAGCACCCGCTGCTGCAGCGCGGCGACCACCGCGTCACCCGCGGTCCGCCCGGCGAGCGCCGCCAAGGGCAGCGCCCGCCGCAGCCGCCCTGCCGGGACCGGCTCCCCGTTGCTCATCGCTCGCCCGGCACCGCGCGCAGCACGCTGAACCCGCTGTGCCCGCACGGCGTGACGGTGTCCAGCTCGAAGCCGGCCTCGGCGAGCAGCGTCTTGAACTGCTCGCGGGTGCGCTCGCGGCTGCCGCTGCCGAGCATCAGGTTGAGGTCGCTCATGATCGCGTGCACGTTCGGCGCCTCACCGAACTTGTCGGTCATCACGAATTCGATCAGGTACAGCACCGAATGCGGTTTCGCGGCGGCACGGACCACCCGCAGGATCTCGGCGGCGCGCTCATCCGGCCAATCGTGGATCACGCTCTTGAGCAGGTAGGCGTCGTAGCCCGCGGGCACCGACTCGAAGAAGTCGACCTCGACGGTCTCGCAGCGATCGGTCACCCCCGCTTCCGCGAGGACGGCCGGCGCGTCGTTGAGCCCGCCCGAGGTGTCGGCGAGCACGCCGCGCAGCTCCGGGTGCGCGCCGAGCAGCGCCGCGATCAGCAGGCCGTTGCCGCCGCCGACGTCGACCAGCGTGCCGTGCTCGCCGGGATCGAAGGTCGCGACGATGTCCGGCAGCACCGAGATGGTGGCCTCGGACATCGCCTTCGAGAACATCGGCTTGAGTTCGGGGTGGTCGTCCATGTACGCCCACATGTTCTTGCCGTGCACCTTTTCGAACGCGGGCTCACCCGTGCGCACGGTCGATTCCAGCTCACCCCACACCGGCCACGACATCGAGCCGGACGAGAGCAGCGCGAAGTTGCGCACGGAGTTCGGCGTGTCCTTGCGCAGCACCGAACCCAGCTCGGTGAGCCGGAGTTTTCCGCCGTCGATTTCCTGCAGCAGCCCCAAAACACCGGCCGCGCGCAGCAGCCGCTCCAGCGAGGGCGCGTGCGTCCCGGTCAGCTCGGCCAGCTCGTCGACGGTGCGGTCTTGTTCCCCCAGTAAATCGGGAACCTCCAGGCTCGCCATCGTCTGCAGCACCTTCGCCGGAATATAGGCGGCCAGCATGGGCAGCAATTGCCCCGGATCTGCGCTCATTACGCTCCCTATTCGCGGAAAGTCTTGTGGCGCGGCGGAATACATCCCCAGTCGCCCGCGCCCATTCAGTCTTGCCGGATACGGCCCGGAAATGCAAATGTCAAATTTTTCCCAAGTTTTGGTCAGAGCGCATTGCCTCCGCGCCCGGTGGCTCGCCACAGTGGGCTCACCAAGCGAGCACTGGAGGGGAACGTGGAATTTCGGTTCGGGATCAGCATGCTGGTGCCCCCGTCCAAGCAGGAGTGGCAGGCGAAGTGCCGCCAGGCGGAGCAGGCGGGCTTCGACGTGATCGGCGTATCGGACCACGTCGGGCTGGCCTCGGCGTTCCCGAGCCTGGTCGCGGCCGCCGAGGTCACCGAACGCGTGCGGCTGGGCACCTACATGCTCAACGCGGGCTTCTACAACCCGACGATGCTCGCCCGCGACGTCGCCACAGCCGACCAGCTCACCGGCGGCCGCATCGAGGTCGGCCTCGGCGCCGGCTCGCTCAAGGTCGAGTTCGACATGGCGGGCCTCGACTTCGGCACCCCCGGTGAGCGTGTCGACCACGTCCGCCGGACCACCGAGGCGCTGAAGAACCCGCACCAGTACCCGCAGCCCGCGCAAGACGGCGGCGCGGCCGTGATGGTCGCGGGCTGGGGCGACCGCATGCTCGCCGTCGGCGCCGAGCTGGCCGACGTAGTCGCCATCACCGGCGGCCCGACCGGCGGCCCGCAGCCCACCCTCTCCCCCGCTGACGTGCTCGAGGAGCGCACCACCTACGTCCGCAAGTTCGCGGGCGAGCGCCAGGTCGAGCTGAACGCGATGGTCCCCGCGGTCGTCATCACCGAAGACCGCAGGACCGCCGCGCAGGAGCTTTCACACCAGCTCTTCACCGGCCTCACGATCGAGCAGATCCTCGAGCTGCCCGCCGCCATCGTCGGCACTCCCCGCGAATGCGCCGAGCAGATCCGCGCGCACCGCGAGCGTTTCGGCTTCACCTACTTCACGGTCTTCGAGCCCTCGATGGCCGGCTTCGCGAAGGTCATCGAGCACCTCCGCTGACAAAGAGTCGTGGGGGGTTGGGGGCGGGGGTAAGAGTCAGATTACGAATATCGGCGTCGTATTTGCTTGGTAGTGGGGTGGATTTGTTTTTGGGAG